>PBNX01000015.1 GCA_002723375.1 Dehalococcoidia bacterium | reverse complement strand
GCCAAAAGCTGAAGAAGCAGCAGAAGAGCCAAAAGCTGAAGAAGCAGCAGAAGAGCCAAAAGCTGAAGAAGCAGCAGAAGAGCCAAAAGCTAGTGTTAATCTGAGCGATACAGCAAAAGATATCTTAGATTCTGTTAAATCAATGACTGTTTTGGAACTTTCTGAACTGGTTAAAGCATTACAAGATGAATTTGGCGTGGTTGCAGCAGCTCCTGCAGCAGCAGCTCCTGCAGCAGCAGGATCTGGCGAAGGTGGAGGATCTGAAGAATCTTCTGATGATACAGCTACAGTAACACTAAAATCATTTGGAGCTAATAAGATTGCGGTGATAAAAGTTGTTAGAGCTTTAACAAGTTTAGGACTTAAAGAAGCCAAAGACTTAGTTGAAGGTGCCCCTTCTCCTGTTAAAGAGGGTGTGCCAAAAGCCGAAGCTGAAGAAGCAAAGAAGCAATTGGAAGAAGCAGGCGCAGAAGTTTCAGTTGCTTAGTTAAGCCAATATACAAAAAAAAGAGAGGGGATTTTACCCTCTCTTTTTTTTGCTTTAAATAAATTAATCAGTATTTTTACTATTTCCCTTATCCTTATCCTTATCCTTATCCTTAGCATTAGGCCTTTCCCCATGCCAAGTATTATACTCAAAAGAATTTTTGAATTCTTTTTCTGCACCACATTTTTTACATTTTCCAGAACTAACAGGTCCATTAGGTGGCTCTATAATCCAATGACAGTTTTGATCGTTATCTGAGCAGTTTACAATTGGATTATTAGGTTTTTCATTAACTTTTGCCAAAATTTCTCCCTTAATACGTAAACAATAAACTTATCATTAATTAATTTTTCTGCAAAATAACAAACCATTAAGTTTAGAAATTTTAGCATCTATCTCTTAATTATCTATGATAAAATAGTCAGGTTGGTTTAATTTTGTAAATGAAAGGCTAAGCTCTATGGCAACTAAAAAGAAAAAAACAACAACCAAGTCATCGGTAAATACGAAAAAAACAAAAACTAAAACAGCTAAAAAAAAGATAGTTTCTTCTAAAAAGAAGAGCCCCGTTGTAATTACATCTAGTGGTGTAGTTAAAATTTACAAAAGTACTAATGTAGAAGTGACTGCATTAGATGGTGTTGATATAAGTATTACTGAAGGTGAAATGGTTGCAATTATGGGACCTAGTGGGTGCGGAAAGACCACTCTTTTAAATTGTCTTTCTGGATTAGATTCGATTAATTCTGGAAGTATAAAACTACAAGATATGGAGCTAGAAAGCTTATCTGATGACAAATTAAGTGAATTTAGAGCAAAAAACATGGGATTTGTTTTTCAGAGTTATAATCTTTTGCCTGTCCTAACTACTGTAGAAAATGTTGAACTTCCTTTGTTGGTTTCTGGCACCTCTGCCAAAGAAGCAAGAAAAAAATCAGAAGCCAAACTTGATGATGTTGGACTTCTTGAATGGAAACAACATCTTCCTGGGGAGCTTTCTGGTGGTCAGAGACAAAGAGTTACCTTGGCTAGAGCTCTTGTGAATGAACCTGCCATTGTATGGGCTGATGAGCCAACCGGTAACCTAGATAGTACTAACGAAGTAGAGATTATGGATCTATTAACTGATTTAAATAAAAAGAATAATCAAACTTTTGTAATTGTTACTCATTCAAACTATGTGGGTGGAAGAGCTAATAGAATTATTAAAATGAAAGACGGGAAAGTAGTTAAATAAATTGGAAGAAAAAGTATTTGGAATACCAGCAAACACCCTTGCCGTTTCTATGGTTTCAATTTTAATTTTTGTTGCGATTATTATACTTTTTGGTGCATTTAGAAGATTTATTCTTGTAAAAATGGGAACAAGAAATATTCCAAGAAGGAAAGGGCAAAGTTCATTAATAGTAATGGGTCTTATGCTCAGCTCGATTATTATAGCTGTTTCTTTAGGTATAGGTGATACAATCAGGTATTCTGTTCGCTCTGTGGTATTTGATTCTTCTGGAAATGTAGATGAAGTAATTAGTGGACCTGGAAGGCAACTTTTTGGTGTTGAGTATTTTGAATATTCAGAATTTGAGAATGTAGAAAAATTGGTTTCTAGTAATTCTAATGTTGATGGCATCATGCCATATATTGAAATCGACCTACCTGCTGAAAATGATAAATCTGGAATTGCAGAAAGTAGAGTTCAGGTAAGAGGGGCAGATGGAAAGTATTCAGATAATTTTGATGATATTAAAAATTTAAATGATGAATTAGTGTCCATTAATGCGCTTAATTCGGATCGAGTATATATAAATTCTGCTCTAGGTGAAGTCCTTGATTTAAATAAAGGAGACACTATAGGTATTTACTTAAATCTAGAAAAAAAAGAATTTGTTGTTGCTGATGTATTGAAAAATAGAGGCGTTGCAGGGGCTAGTATAACTCCTACAATTTTATTCGAGCTAAAAGTTCTGCAAAAATTATTAGGTAAAGACGGAATGATTACTAATATTGCAATTTCTAATAAAGGAGACGGGACTAAATCCTTGGAATTATCTGATTCTGTTACAAAATACCTAAGATCTAATCTTACTAATAATCAAGTAGCAAAGAATTTTTTTGATATTCTCTCTGGCAATGGAATTCCTGCTCTAATTAAAGAAGAAGCAGTGGCCATTGAAGAAAGAGATAAAGAGACTTCTGAAGAATTAAGTACAATTGCAACTGATTTGGAAAATAATAAGTTCAATGTAGATTTTATAACTAGTATAAGTGATTACCAACTTCAATTAATCATTCTTGGTGCTTTAGACAAGGCAGGTCTTCAAGAAGATGCAGGAAAGTTATTAATGATGTCTGGTGATTTAACAACTTTGAGAGTTGATGATTCAAAAAATAATGGTGTTAAATTAGCAGAAACAGTTGCTACGGGTGTAACTACTATTTTCTCTATATTTGGTTCATTTTCTATAATGGTTGGAATGTTGCTAATATTTTTAGTATTTGTGCTATTGGCTGCAGCTAGGTCAACAGAATTAGGAATGGCAAGAGCAGTTGGGTTGAAGAGAAGAGATCTTGTCCAGTTATTTACATATGAGGGAACAGTATATTCATTCCTTGCTGCAATGGCTGGAACTTCTATTGGAATAGGATTGAGTTTTGGCCTTGTTTACATCCTTCAAGATTTAATAGATGCAGGCACTTTTGTTATAAAGCCATATTTTTCTTTAACATCTGCCTTAATTGCTTTTTCTGCAGGTCTTATACTGACATTTATTACAGTTTTTATTTCTGCTTATAGGGCAAGTAATTTAAACATAGTTGTTGCTATAAGAGGACTTAAAGAAGAGTTTGTAAAGAAAGCTCCTGAAGTTTTTCGTGTAAAAATGATAAATCTTGCATGGGACCTATTATTTCCAATTAAACAGATTGCAAGATTTATAACAGGAAAAGGTGGAAGAATAAGAAATATTCTTTTATTAATAGCATTTCCTATAACTTGGCCAGTAAATATATTAATTTCATTATTTAAATTGTTTGGAAAGCACTCCTATGCTTTGCTAGGTGTATTTTCGCTGTTGTTAATATTTTTAGCTTTTCAAACTGAGACATTCGCGAATCTAAGCCTAGGTATTACTGGGGGAGTCTTGTCATTAGCTTTATTTATAAGATTTATCATTTCTAGGTTAATAAAAGATAATGAGTCAGTTAATCAAATAGCTGGAACTTTAGAAGGTGGTATGGTTCTATTAGTAAATAACCTTCCTTTCGATTTCTTTGATTCAATTACTGCAGATTGGAGCCAGCCAGGACCATGGTTTTGGCCTTTGGGAGGAGGAATCAATACAGCTGCAGCAGTATGGTTGGTAATGAGCAATACTCCACTATTAATATTTGTTATGAATCTAATTTTATCTAGATTCTCTGGACTGAAAGCAGTTACAAAGACTGCAATAAGTTATCCTATGGCTTCAAAATTTAGAACCGGATTAACTGTAGCCATGTTTTCTTTAATTATTTATACATTAATGATTTTCTCAGTACTAAATGGAATCAACGATATATCTACTGATCAGCCAGATAGAATAACGGGTGGCTATGATATAAAAGGAACTATTAGCCCTGAAAAAGCTATTCAAGGTGATATAAGAGACTCTTTGAATATGGATGATTTCACAGTTGTTACTGGATCATCAAGTATAAGTGTTGAGGTGAAAGAAATCGATGGAGAAAATAAAACCTTTAAGAGCTCTCGATTAGTTTCGTTAGGTGATGATTTTATTAACACTAATAAATGGCAACTTTCTTATTTTGATCCAAATTACGGAACAAATGATAAAGAAATTTGGAATTCATTAACCACTGATCCTAATTTAGTTCTAGCAAGCGGATCAATTGTAGAATCTGGAGATCCATTTGGCCCTCCAGATAGGAGTTTTAAAACTTCAATGATTACTCCAGGTGACCTTAAAGAGATTGAATCTATAAATATAGAAATGAAGAAGAGGCGAAGTTCAGAAGCTGGCTCCTCCCTAATTGTTGTAGGTGTAATTGAAAATTTAGCTGGTGGCACTGGATTTGGAGGAGGAGGAGCAACTTTTTACTCTTCTAATAATTTAGTTTCTAAAATTGCTGGAGAAGATGTGCCTAACGATACTTATTATTTCTCTCTTAAAAATAAAGAAAATGCATCAGATTACTCTCAAAGGCTGGAAAAAATATTTATTGCTAACGGCATGAACGCAGAGAGCTTACTAGACAATATTGAACAAGAGAGAGAAACAAGTAATGCATTCAATAAACTTTTTCAAGGTTTTAGTGGACTTGGGTTAGTTGTAGGTATTGCAGCAATAGGAGTTTTATCTGTAAGGGCAGTAGTAGAAAGAAGGCAATCTGTGGGAGTTCTTAGAGCGATAGGGTTTAGGTCAAGTATGATCAGAGCTCAATTTCTTATTGAATCTTCATTTATTACTCTTATAGGAATTGTAATAGGGATATTTTTAGGAGTGATGCAGTCTTATTTAATCTTTAGGGAAATTTCTAAAGAATTAGAAGGGGCAACCTTTTCTGTTCCGGTAGGTGAGGTGGGAATATTAATTCTTATTACAATCATTGCATCAATTTTAGCAAGTGTTATTCCTGCAAATGAAGCCAGTAAGATTTATCCTGCAGAAGCTCTCAGGTATGAATAATTGGAGAGAAAGATAATAATAGAATTTAATAATCTATCTTTTGAGGGACTTCTTAATGATTCGAATACATCTAATTTAATTTGGGATTCATTGCCGATTAATAGTTCTGTTAGTACATGGGGAGATGAAATTTATTTCTCTATACCTGTGAATGAAGAAGAAGAAGATGCTAAAGAAGTAGTTGAATTAGGTGATTTAGGATTTTGGCCACCAGGTAATGCATTTTGTATTTTTTTTGGACTTACTCCAGCCAGTAGCAAAGGCGAAATTAGACCAGCCAGCCCCGTCAACTTAATAGGTAATATTAATGGAGGGCTAGATGCTCTGAGGCAAGTAAACCCAGGTGAAAGTGTTAAAATATCCAGAAAAGATTAATATTTTTCTAAATAGAATAATCCTACTGGCCAATAAAATTTAAAGTCATTATTTATTTTTTCTATACCAAAAAATTTTTTAATTTTATTATTAGCATTATCATATTCATTTCTTAATATATTCTTATCTGATTCATTAGTGCCTGATCTTTCCATCCAATCTTCAAGTTCCATATTTACTCTAGTCTGATGAATTTCTTTAAGGTAAAGTTTAGAGCCTTCAAAATAATTTTTCCATTCCAATAACGAGTAGTTTTTGATGTGACTTTTGTCTCTTATTGTCTCTATTTTTTGGTGCCAATCATTTAATATTTTTTGATCTGAAGTTATTGTATCTATCATATAAATCGATCCGTCATTTTTAATAACCCTTTCAATTTCATTTATTGCTTTTTCTATATCTTTAAAATGGTGTGCAGATGTTCTGCAGGTAATTAAGTCAAATGAATCATCATCATAATCTAAATCTTCTGCATATCCAATTTTAAAATTAACATTTTTTATCTTTCTTTCATTTTTTATTCTATTAGCTTCATCTAGCATTCCTGTTGATATATCTATACCTTCAACCGAGGTACAAGTTTTTGATATTTCAAATGCAGTAAATCCTGATCCTGTTCCTATATCTAATCCTTTAGTAAATGTTTTGTTTTTTAGCAATTTAGATAAAAGATCTAAGCTAAGTCCAGAAGAAAAAGTTGGGCTATTAGCATAATATTTTGCTTGTCTATCAAATTGTTCTTTAGGGTCCATACTTATTAGTATATATTATTAGTTATGGTTAATAACTTTATATTTGTATTCATTGGCGGTGCTGCAGGAGCATCATTAAGATATTTATTTTATTTATCTATACCTAAGGTTGGAGGATTTCCATTATCTACATTAGTAGTAAATATTTTAGGTTCTCTCTTTTTTGGTTTTATTTTTAATTTATCAAGTTATAGAAGTGATAGTTGGGTTCATTATTTATTACTAGCAGGAATTGCAGGTGCATTTACAACTTTTTCAACTTTCTCTTTTGAGACTGTACAGATGTTTAGAGAAGAAGAATATACATTTGCAATATTGAACATAATTTTAAATAATATTGTTTGCATTGCATCTATATTTTTAGGAATGAAATTAGCTGAATCTTTTTAGGGTTATATGGAAAATTTCAACTTTATATATAATGAGAATTTATGGACTGTAGGCCATTTTATTATGTGGCTTGTGATAGGCAGGTTATTTTTAAAGAATTGGTTTATATTTATTTTTTTATCAGTTGGATGGGAGATAATCGAATACTTAATTCCATATGATATTGCTAAAGAATCTTGGGGGAATAAAATCTCAGACTTGATTACGAATACCATAGGATTTTATATAGGAAATAAGTTAAGGAATTATAATTTCACGTCAAAAAATAATAAATAATAGTTTGGAAAAAATATATGAGTAAAAATATTTTAGTTACTGGATCTTCAGGATTAATAGGTGGAATAATACTAAAAAACAATTCTAAAAATAATCTTTTTGGGTTAGATGTTGCTCCTTCTTTATATCCAAATCATGAAATATCAGATATTTCGAATTCAAAGAAATTAGAAAATATTTTCCTTAAAAATAATATTGAAGTTGTAGTGCATCTAGCAGGAAAAACATCAGTTAATGGAACTTGGAATGAATTAATAGGAAATAATTTTGATGGAACAGCTAATATTTTTGAAGCTTCTAAAAATTCTGGAGTAGATAAAGTGATTTTTGCAAGCTCTAATCATGCCGTCGGATTGTTTGAAAATGATAATCCATATAAACAAATTATCTCCGGAAATTATGAAGATGTTAAGGCTTATGATCTTATTAAATCTAATTGTGAATTAAGGCCAGATAGTCTTTATGGTGTCAGTAAAGCTTTTGGAGAAAATATAGGAAGATACTATTATGAAACTTTTGGACTTAAGTCTGCATGTTTAAGAATAGGTTCTGTAAGGCCAGTTGATACGCCAATTGAGGGTAATTTCAATAGATTTTTTTCTACTTGGTGCAGCCATAAAGATATTTCTGGATTAATTGAAGCATGTATAAATTCAGAAAAAATTGGGTTTAATATTTTTTATGGCGTTTCAGATAATAAATGGAAAATTTGGGATATTTCTGATCAGCAAGAATTATTGAATTTTCACCCTGAATCAAATGCTGAAATTTTTAGAAAGCAAAATAGCTAAAGTTTAAAAATCAGGATTCATATCAACTATTAATGTTCCTATAGGTCTTCGGTCATCACAATACCATAAAATATTATCTTTTATAGTCATGCCATGTACTTCAACAGTGTCTGGAACTCTAAACACATCATAAATTCTTGAGTCAGATAGCCTTATTCTACTTACGATTCCCATAGCAGTGTCTGCTGCCCAAATCGTGCCTTCCTGTTCAGCCCAAGCTATTCCATGAACTCTAAAACCCGGAGCCTTGGTTCTATTAAGTTCAACCCAATTTTCTGGATCCATTTCATGTATATACTGAGAGGGAGGAGATGCAATATAAAGCTTTCCGTCTTTCCATTCAAGACCATGATCGCCAGTTTTTTCGGAGTTATCAATTAATTCCCTAGTTGCATTAATCCCTGCACCTGGAGAATCGTAAATTTCAATGGTCTTGCCAGATTCTTGATTAACTTTATAAATCTTACAATTGTAGGTTGATGCAATCCATATATTACCCTCATTGTCTAAGGTAATACCAGAAGATCGATCTGTATTAGTTTGAATTTCTTTTAATATTTTTCCTGTAGACCATTCAAGTAGGTGAACTCTTGAATCGTCCTGATCAATTACCCACAAACCCTCTTTAGATGCCTGTAGACCATTTGGTTTGGGGCCAGGCGATATCATCATTTGAATAGGGCTTGCTATCTTATTGGTCATTACTCATATCCTATTTGAATAGTCTCCAATAATTAAATGAAAAGTTCAAATTATCTCTATTAGAAAAAAAATAGTGCTATAATTTAAATGATGAAAAAAGAAGATTATTATTTAAGTTCAATTGGTACTGTGGTACTTGTTTTGACATTAGTTATGTCAGCGATACACTTAATTTTCTAGTCATTTTCAAATTGAGTATAAGTATATATTGCTCCTACAACTAGTAAGAACACTATCGAAAAGGCTATAATAACTATAGTTCCTGAACTCATTTTTTTGTAACCTGCAGTAGTGTAGCGAAAGATAATACCGAAGGTACCCATATGCCGACAAATATTGCCTCAAGTTGATTTTCTCTGAAAAACCAAAGCCAAACGGATACTATAAAAGATACTAAAGTTGCAGCTAGCATTAAAAAAACAAAATTTCTATTTTTCATAAATATACCCTCCTATAAATAAATAATAGCACATTATTATTTGAAAAGGCTGTGTAAATATTTATTCGAAATTTCTTTATAACTTTGTTTTTCTGAATCTGATTTTTTTTCATATAAATTAACCATAAGTTTCATTCTAGGGTTAGATTCAAAAAAGTGTTGATGTTTTTTTATAAATCTCCAATACAACGAATCCCAAATATTACACCAATCATCTTTCTTATAATTACTCATTTTAAGTATATATTTGCTGCTGCTAATGTAAGGCTTAGTTGCCATTAAGCCACTATCAGAAAATTGACTCATACCATATACATTAGGGACCATTACCCAGTCATAGGCATCTATGTATATTTCCATGAACCATTTGTGAACCTCATTTGGAGATATTTCCAAAAGCATCATAATATTTCCAATAATCATTAATCTTTCTATGTGGTGAGAATAAGAGTTATCAATTGCTGAATTGATAACATTATCTAATGGCAATATTCCTGTTGTTCCATTATAAAATGAATTCGGAATTTTATTGGTAAATTTCCAATTATTTGATTTTTTTTGCTCCTCGCCATTTATCTGATAAATTCCTCTTATAAATTCTCGCCAACCTATTATTTGCCTGATAAATCCTTCTAAAGAATTTAATCTGTAATCAAACTTTTTATGATAATGGAGTACTTCATTAATAATTTCTTTTGGTGTCAAAAGTCCTATATTTATGTAAGAAGAAATTAAGCTGTGAAATATATAGTTTTCTTTTGTTGAAATTGAATCTTCATAATCTCCAAAAAGTTCGAGTTTATTTTCCAAAAAATCTTGTAATGAATTTTTGGATTGTTCACAATCAATTGGAAAATTGAAGTTGTTTAGATTTCCTATGTTGTTCGGAAATTTTTTTTCAACTATTTCTTTGTTATTATTTAAAATTTTAGAATCATATTTAAAATAAAGTCTTTTTGGCATTACTAATTTTTCGTCAAATTTCTTTCTATTTTCATCGTCAAAACTCCACTTTCCTCCAATTGGATTAGAATTTTTATCAATAAGAATATTGAGGTTTTTTCTTTGCTTTTTATAAAAATTTCCCATTAAATACCTTTTTTTATTACTAAATTCATTTCTAACTTCGGATGAATTTAGAATAAACAATGGATTCTCATACCACACAATTTTTATGTTTAGCTGATCTGCTACTTTTGCAATTTCTTTGTTTAGTTCAATGTCAACTATTTTAATTAAATGTAATTCTGTAATTTTATTTTTAGTTATAAAACTATTTAAATAATTTTCACTCAATAGTTCATGAAACATTATTAATTCAGAATCAAAGTTTTTTGCAAGTAAATTATTATGATATGTTTCTGTGCTCATTAGATGGAGGAGAAGTTTTTTCTTATTAAATCCTGCAGTGTATTTTGAATTTTGAAAAAATGATGGGTCCTGAAAAATATATATTTTTCTATTTTTATTAATTGCAGGATTATTTTCGAATAAATTATTTGGAAAAATTAATGAACATTTCATATATAAATTATATCCCATGAATTACTAAAATGATTTATAAATATTTGGAACAGAAATATTTATTTTGGCAATTAAATTAAATAATTATTTTTTGATTGTAATTATTTGTTATTAATGTAAAACTACCTAGAGTTTAAAAAGGACGTGGAATATAAATAATCAAAGAAATATTTTTCTCTCAATACATTTATTATCTGGAGCACTAGCTTTTTCTACGTTTTTTTTAAGGCTAATATTAGTAAATTGGTATGTTCTAGAAAAAACAAATTCATCTTTTATGGTTGGGTTATTAAGTTCAATCCCAATACTATTACAGCCTTTTTCATCTCCAATTGGAGGTAAACTTGCTGATAAATATTCAAGAAAATTTATTTTGTTTGTAACTAGAATTTTAGAAGCCTCATGCTTTTTATTTATGGCAGTCCTAGTAAATTTTGAAATTTCACCTTTAATTTCAATTGCAATTTTATCTATTCTTCTAGGTTTTTCTGGCGGAATTGGAGGACCATCCTGGAGAAACATGCTTGTTGATATTTTAGGAATTAAAAATGTATCAAGAGGAAATGCTTTTACAGAGCTTGTTAATGGGGTTGTTAATGCAGCCGTGCCTGCATTGGCAGCAATACTTCTAACAATATTTACTGTTAGTGAACTTTATTGGGGCCTCCCATTGATAAGTTATATATCCAGCTTCATGATTTTATATTTAGTTATTAAAATGCCTTCTCAAAAAATACTAAATCAAAATAACAAAGATTCCTCAATAAAAGATTCTTTTAGGTATGCAATTAGAAATAATCAAATTAGGCCAATTTTGATTTTAGGGTGTTCTACTTTAATTTGGGGTATTACGCAGCCATTAGTTCCAGTTTATTGCAGAGATGTTCTAAACCTTGACGGCGCAGGGTATTCTTTGATTACTAGTGCTAATTTCGTAGGGGCAATATTTGGCTCTGGATTTTTAATATTATTAGGGCGAAGGCTAGCTACTGGAAAATTACTCAGCACATATATTTTATTGTATTCAGGTTTTACATATTTATTTTTTACTTCTCAAAATGCTATCTTATCTGGAATTTGTGCGTTTTTAGGAAATATGTTTATTACAATTTGGATTGCTAATATGTTTACTTCATTACAAACTATTCCAGATGAAAGATATATGGGGCGAGTTATGTCATTCTTTCTTTCAATGTTTGGTCTAATTGGAGTAGGATTTATTATTGGAGGTTTTTTTGGTGATCTGATCGGAATAAATCTTACTGTTTTAATATCATGCTTAATAATAGTTAGTATTAATGTGATTGTGCTCTTTACTTCAAAATCATATAGGGAATTGAAAATTTAATAAAAATTAGAAAAACTTAGATTTATTCTGCAATTATTCCCTTGTCTGTCTGATGGGCTTTAATCCAATCCCAGTCTAGCTCGACCCCTAGGCCTGGTCCATTAGGTGCTTCTACACAACCATCTTTATCAATTGAATTCAAATCATCAGAATAATCTTTATAAACAGGCGATTTAGTTGTAGCAACGTTAGGATGCACTAAGCCCATTTCAAAATAGTTAGTATTTCTAATTGAAGTCATTATGTGCCTATGTGCTGGCCCAGGGCCATGTAATTCTACATCTAGGCCAAAACCTTCAGAAGCATGAGCGATCTTCATCACGCCTGTAATGCCGCCATCTTCATGTGCCCCCGCTCTTACTAGGTCTGTGGCGTCAGCGACTATGAAATCTACATGTTGTTCTAGTAGCCTTATATGTTCTGTTTGAAGTATTGGAGTCTTGACCATTTGTCTTAACTTCCTGTGAGCAAACTGAGATACTCCCCCATCTTGAAATGGATCCTCCCACCAAAAAAACTTAGCTTCATCACAAGCTTTTCCTAGTGCAAGCGTGTCTGCAAAGTTTTTTACTTCACACGCAGGATCTATCATAAGATCTAGCTTGTTCTCAAATTTTTCTCCCAGCTTCAAAACATTTTCTATCTCTCTTTTTATATTATTTCTTGCAAGCCCCCATCCGTGAACTTTAAAAGCTGGGTATCCTAGAGATTTGCATTGTTCTGCAAATTCCATGAAGTCATCTGGAGTAGTAAGTCCTCCATTTTCATCTCCATGCAGAGTTGAAGCATAACAAGGTAATTTCTTACTTTTTCCTCCAAGCAATTTCCAAATTGGTTCTCCATATAATTTGCCTGCTATATCCCATAAACATATATCTATTATTCCTGTGCCTAGCATTGCAAAGTGTCTCAGAGCACGTTTTGTATCATTGTAGATTTCTTCTCTTTCTAATGGGTTTTTTCCTATTAGATAATCAGCTACAACCTGAACTTCCGCGAGGGCAGGCCCTCTTATTCCAACATATTCTCCTGTTATTCCTTCAGATGTATGAATTAAAAGGATCGAGTCTTCGGTAGTTAGTTTTCCGTTTGGCTCATAAACCATATTAAAAGTGTTGTAGTCTTTTCCTACATTATTTAGGGTATCTTGATACTTTACTACTTCTATTTTTGTAATTTTCATTTCTTGTAGTGCGATTTTTTTAATTTTTCTTGAATCTCAAAAATAGAACCCGCACCTTCAGGTTTTGGCTGAGGAAAAACTACAGGCACATTTTCTAATCTTGGTCTGTTGGTGGGTTCTCCTCGAAGTATATTTGAGTTCCACTCATTCCAATCTTCTGAAGATGATAAATTTGATTGCAATGGAAAAGCGTCAGCAGCTAAGTATCCTTGAAGCAATAATCTTCTCGGTCTATTTGACATATTTGGGGCAGATCCATGCAAAGCTCTTACGTGATGTAGAGAAATAGAACCTGCTTTTAATACAAAGGGTGCTGCATCTTCCATATTAAAATCATTTTCTGAAACTGCTCCAACAAAGACCCCATCTTCATGATGACTTATTGCTTCCCATTTATGAGATCCAGGAATTGCCATAAGACAGCCATTTTCTATCTCCATATCATCAAGAGGAATTCCTACTTCTAAAATATCATCATTGGTATGGGGATAGAAAGCCCAATCGGTATGCCATTCTACTTGTGCGCCTCCTCCGGGAGCTTTCATATTTAATTTGCCTCCCAAAGTTCTAATATTAGGACCAATTAAATCCTCAACAATATCTAGTACCCCCGAGTGCTTTAAAGTTTTTTCGTATACTGGATGCTGCTTTTCTGGTTTTTTTATTCGTCTGAGCTTTGGATTTTCTTTTGAATGACCTGACTCTAAATCAAAATCATCATTATGTTCTGTTATGCTCTTTGATTTTTCAACAAAAGTATCTGTTATTGCCCCCAACTCTTCTATCTCATCTTGAGACAATACATTTTCAACTATCAGGTAGCCTACCTCATTATAAAATTTTACTTGATCATCTGTAATAGATCTCATATTTAACCCCCTACTTATATTAAGGATATAAAATTCAGATTATAAAAATTTATAATTTTTGACTACTGCAAATAATTTTTTGGTCTTTATTTATTTGAATATTAACTTATTGAATAATTTAGCACTCTTACATAATAAATATGTGTAACTCAAGTAGTAGTTAATAGACTTTTATTATATTCAGTCATGATAGGGAGCTTTGAATTGTTATAAAGAATGTTTTTGCCTTCAGAAAGTTCAACTTTGTTATCGTTATTATCTTCTAATATAATTCTATCTCCATCTATAATCATATTAACGTTATTATTTCTATTTTGAGTTATTTTTGCATGAGAAAATCCATCAATGTAAACCATATTTTTCCATTGATCAAAAAGTTTATATTGTTCAGCACTGTTAGCCCAAGAAAGCGGCACTACGTGATGTAATTCATATCCTGGCCTTTTCGTAATATTATGGTTTTTAAAATATTCATGCTTTGCTTTTACTGAACGCTTTGGTAATTCAACTATTTCTCCTTTTTTTGTTGTGACTTTATGGGTTGATAATTGCAGATTAAAATTATTTGTACCTGAAACGTTAAAATAAGGAGATTGTGAAAATAAGTGGTATACCTGATCAATTTTATTTTTCCAATTATGCCAATCTCGCTTGGCAGTTTTGTCGCCCTTGAAAAGATTTGGAATAAGTTTTTGTTTTAAAGTTTCTACTGCTAATTTTTGCTGCATATTAGATAGTAGTTTCAATGATTCAATTAATTCCATACATTTATCAATATCTATTGTGTAAGAAGTTTTGGAATATATAGCAGAAATAAAAAACATAAATTCATCTTTCGTAATTCTACTTATTTCACGATCTTCATCTTTGAGTAATCCCAAACTAATTTCAATATAACCTCCAAGTAATTTATCCATTGCTTTTGTAAATAGAAATGCTCGATTTAGTAAATCCGAGTTTATAAACTTAAGACCATCATCTGAAAGAGAAACAAATTTTTTTGCTCCTCTTGTGAATGGGCCTAGTTTTGATCCGTAAGAATCATATCTTTCTATTAAATCCATTCTATGAAAATCAACGAATAAATTTTTTCTTATCGAATCTTGTGAACCTTTTCCAACCTTTTTTTTAACTTCCTCACAAAATTTTGCATAAGGTATTTCTGACGGTGTATTTATAGGTCTTTTCGAAATGTCAGCGTCTCTCATTTGCATGAGGGACTTGTTAGGAGAAAATTTGTTAAGTATATCTAGAATATTAAAAATTTCATCCATATCATATCTGTTATGCTGAGAAGATTCGTCACCTCTATAGTCATTATAATTAAGTCTATGGTCAATGAATTCCAAAGACTTATTTCCTGGTTGTATATTGCTTACATACATAAGTTATTAATATTTTATTTAAGCCTTTTTTTTGCAATTTTAACATATTCAGCGCTGCTATCAGCACAGATAAAATTACGGTTTAATTTTTTTGCACTTACAGCAGTTGTACCACTTCCTACAAAACAATCTAATACTAAATCATCTATATTAGAACTAGCTGAAATCATACGATCAATCATTTCAATTGGCTTAGGTGTTAAATGTTCAAGCTTTTGAGTTTTTCCTTTAACTTTATTTTGATGGCGTTCGCTTGTTATGTGCCATACTTCTCCACAAAGACGGCCTCTTAAATCGGGGAACCATCTCTTGCCATTCTTTATTATCCCCTTTTTTTGGGCATGTTTTATTCGGTCAGTTGATTCATAGGGAACACGAATATCATCAGAGTTAAAAGTATAGTTTTTTGATTTAGTAAAAAATAAGATTGTCTCTTGGCCATGTGTATATCTTTTTTTTGATGCATTAAATCCATCTCTTTTATCCCAAGTTATCCAATTTTGAAAAATTAACCCTTTCTCAATTAGATACTGCAATATGTATGCCGAATTAAAGGGAGTATTGAAAATATAAAGACTCGCAGTTTTTTTTAAAGTGGGCAATAATGCGTCTATCCACTTGTATGTAAAATCAAAAAAATCTTTATTGCTTTTAAATGAATCCCAACCTGCTTTACTCATATTATAAGGTGGATCTATAATTGCTAAATCAACAGAATTCTCTTCAACAGAATTTAGGAATTTAACAGCATCCATTTTGTATATTTTATTTATCATTATCAATCTTGGTTTCTAACTTCAATTGTATTACCTCTTTATAGGTAGGAGATATTTCATATCCTACATAATCCCTTTTAAGTTTTTTTGCTATTCTAAGTGTTGTGCCAGAACCTGCAAATGGATCAAGAACAATGTCACCTACAAAGCTATACAGCCTTACACATCTTTCTACAATTTCCTCTGGCATAATAGCGGTATGTTCGCCAAAAGCAAGATCATTTTTATTTGGGATAGGTATATCCCAAATTTGTTTAGTAAATTTAGTCCACTCTTTTTGTGTTAATTTACTAGCTTCTTTATTTTCTTTACTAGGTCTTTCTGGTTTTCCATCTTTAACATATACAGTAATGAATTCTGTAGTATTTTGGGCATAAAAATTTGGTGGATATGGATAACTGCCAAACATAAGTTTCTTTGATGGATTTGTTCTGTTCCAAATATATATATCTACTAAAAATAAATTTGTTTTGTTCTTAATTGAATGTTGAATATCACTATCTATATTAAATACGTCCCTATTATAATGAGTATTTAAATTCTTCTTTAGAATAGGCATAATTGGAGTATTGATTATTAATTTTCCATTAGGCTTTAGCACTCTTTGGCATTCTTTCCAAACCTTTATCATTTCAGATATATATTTTTTGTATTCAGGAATATCTCCAATCTGACCAGTTTGTTTATCTCCTTTTATTACTTCCTGCTTTCCATCTTTTGAGTAATCTTTAATATTGAAATATGGCGGACTTGTAATGATAAGATTTATAGAGTTGTTAGGTAATTCACCCATTTTTCTAGCGTCCTTAAAAAACACTTTGTTTGAATAACTTTTATTCCTATTTGAATCAGATATACCTTTTGATTTGCTCATAAAAAATTCTATCCTTAATTAGATAATGAAAATTAACTGTAAATATGGCCTAAGCATAATAATCATAAGTAAATTAAAACCATATTTTTAATTTTATACATAATCACATCTTACTAAAAACTAAGTATTAGAAAATACCCAAGCTCTGACTTTATAAAATTATCTTATGTTATGCGCATTCACTTTGGTTGCCGTCAGATCTTTTTCTAAAATTAATATCTATCGGATCTCCAGAATTTACAGAACTTAATCTAATCTTTGTCTCTTCCCACATATGATTCCATTCGACTGGATCTCTAAGTTCTGATGAACTATCTCTTCTGCTTCTTGCAACAAAACCTGGGAATTCTTCTCTGCCGGTATTTTGACCAATAGGATTATATCTTAAATCAAAACTCCATCGAATATCGTCACTAATATTAGGTAAAGACCCATGAACTGTTCTTTTATTCATAATAACTAGATCGCCTCTATTTAGCGGAACTGGCACTGCACCTTCTTCATCAAAAAGGTGGGTTGGTATCTGCATCACTCCTTTTGCGCCAAAGTCACCACAGTGTGTCAATAATCCACCTTTATGACTACCTGGAATTACTTTTAATGGCCCTGATTCTATTGGTGCATCTAGTAACGGGAACCATACGGTTAACATATTAGTTTCATCTGCCTCATCATTAACAACACCTTGATCTTGATGCCATGGTGTTGCACCAACAGAGACTTTCAAATTATCCGTCTTTGGCAAAACTTTTTCAGGTGGTTTTATTCTTACGTGTTGAACTGGATTTGAATATATCTCAGATCCAATAATTGATTCAACTACATCTAAAATATCCTCATCAACAAAGGCATTAAATACAGAAGGACCAAACCAACCCTTGGATTCTAATGTTATTGCAGCAGGCGAAGGCAATGAAAAATCAAAATAGAGTGCGTGAGACTCCCCTGTTTCTTGCATAACTTTGGTTAATTTTTCAGCAAAAGATGAGTTTTTAAATTTAGATGATATTTTTCCTTCTTCATACAAATCATCTACTAAATCATCTAAAACACCATGGTATTCTTGTATTATTGGGTCTAAAACTTTAACAGGATCAAATACGTTTTCTAGAGGCAGAAAACCAAATTCATCAAAATAATCCAATTGTTCTTTATTTAATGAAGCCATAAACAAATATTATTTGAAATTAGTTTTAGAATCAAAAAAACTCAGCTTATAATTATTTAGTCATCCATTTGGCCAGCACTGTACCATCTTCGTCTAGTTAATGGATCATCAGGATCAACCCTGTATTTTTCAATTTCATCCCATTTCAAATCAAACCCAATCCCCGGCTTATAATTTGGGTACATAGAACCTCCTCTTACATCAAGAGCTGGCGTAATAATCTTCTCGAAAACTGGAAACCAAGTATGTATACACTCTTGGCGGTATAAATTTGGTATAGCCATACAAGCTTGAAAGCCTGCTGCTATTGCAATTGGACCTAAAGCATCATGAGGACTTACCCTTGTGTAATAAACTTCTGCCATAGATGCAATTCGTCTTAATTCACTTATTCCTCCACACCAAGCTACATCAGGCATTACATAATCAACAAGACCATTTTCTAATATTGTGTTGTAATCCCACCTAGTAAAATGCCTTTCACCTACACACAATGAAACATCGGTATTATTTCTAACTTGCTCTAAAGCTTGATGATTTGCTGCATGACATGGCTCTTCAAACCAAACAAGATTAAGGTGGCTAATAGAATTTGCTGCACGGATTGCTGAAGCAACATCAAATCTTCCGTGAGCATCCACTAATACTTCAAAATCATTGCCTACTGTTTCTCTAAGGGCTTCCATCCAATCAATAGATTTTCTTAAAGATTTCTCATTTAAATGCTCTAAAGAGTTTGTTCCAGAATATTCAGGAGATTCAAGTTTATAGTCATGTGGAAATGGATCTGTTTTAATTGCTTCAAAACCATCTTTCATTGTCAATTTTGCAGCTTCAACCATATCATCAATAGAAGGGGTTACACTTTGAGGGATTCCATCAATCAAAAAGCCCGATTGAGTAGGTGTCTGATCTTGAACATGAGTATAAAGAGGAACCTTATCTCTTACCTTTCCTCCAAGGAGTTCAAATATTGGAACCCCAAGAACTTTTCCTTTTATGTCCCATAATGCAATATCTACTCCACTTATTAATTGAGAAATAAACCCTCTGCTATTGCTTGAGCTATATGCATGGAATATTCTCTGCCATATTTCCTCAATTTTGAATGGATCTTCTCCGATTATTAAAGGCTTGACTATCGATTCTATACCAGTTATTAAAGCAGGATTTGTTCCATAATTTGTACATTCGCCAATCCCATATGTTCCTTCATCTGTTAAAACTTGAACAAATAACCAACTGTGACCTTCTATAGGCATTAATAGATGTGTTTTTACATCAGTAATCTTCATTTTTCTTGTGCTTTCTAATTTTTCTTTTATAAAACTCAGAATATAAAAGTTTACAATCTTTGACTACTATCAATTAATTTTTTACAGTCGATTAAATGGATATTAATTTTCTAAATGATCTAAAAAAATCTCTTCCTGACCTTAAGTCTGATCAATACTGCGATAAATTGAGCGGTCAAGTAGATATTTTTAGAGATAAATGGGGGATACCTCATATTAAAACCAAAGATGAATTTGATGCCTTTTTTACTCAAGGTTTTGTAACAGCTCAAGACAGGCTTTGGCATATGGACTTTGATCGCCAAAGGGCGCTAGGAAAATCTTCTAAGTTATTAGGCAAAGAGTCTGTTAGTGATGATGTTTTGATGATAAAAATGGGTGTTGAAGAAGCTTCAAAGGCAGATTTTGAAGTATCCTCAAAAGAATCAAAAAGGATGCTCGAATTTTATGCTGCAGGGGTAAATGCATTTATTGAATCAACAGGTAATCTTCCCATTGAATATAAGATTTTAAATATCTATCCTGAACCTTGGGAGCCATGGCATAGCTTGGCTGTATATAAGGTAAGAAATATGTTGATGGGTACATTTGAAATGAAATTACTTAAGACTCAGATGCACCATCATTTAGATAAAGATATTTTTCAAAAACTCTGGAAAAATATACCAGCAGATTCTTTACTTACAGTTCCTCCAAATAAGTTATTAGAAGAAAATTTTGAAATTAGTATTGAATCTTTGTCTCAATCCGTGGAGTTATTAAATTATCTAAATGAGACTGATGTTGGAAGCAATGCTTGGGTAATCTCTGGGGATAAAACTAAATCCGGATTACCTCTTGTTGCTGGAGATTCTCATCGCGCTCTTGATACGCCAAGTGTTTACTATCAGGTTCATATTAGTTGTGATGAATTTTCGGTAAGTGGATATTCTGTGCCGGGAGTTCCTGGAGCTCCTCATTTCAGTCATACTGAGAATGTTGCTTATGGAATGACTCATGGAAATGCAGACTATCAGGATCTTTTTGTAGAAAAATTTAGAACAACCAATGAGGGTGTTGAATATTTTGCCGACGGTAAATGGATCAGCGCTGAGGTCATTAAAAAGAAAATAGAAGTTCGAGAAAACTCAGATTTTCAAGTTGATGTTATAAAAACTAGGAATGGTTATATGATTTCAGAAAATATTGATTCTGGATATGGAATAGTTTTTTCTCATACTGGCACTAATTCAGGAACCAAATGGGCCGATTGCCTGTACTCAATATTGAGAGTTAAAAATTCTGAAGAATTGATATCTTCATTAGAAGAATGGACAGAGCCAGTGAACAATTTTGTGTATGCTGATACATCTGGTTCTTTTGGGTATAAGCTCAGAGGAAAGATCCCTATAAGAGATAATGCCAATCATATTGGTCTAGTAAAAGGATGGGAAGAGAAATATAGATGGGAAGGTTTGATACCATTTGAAGATATGCCAAAATCAAGCAACCCTGATACAGGATTTGTTGTTACCTGCAACCAAAGAGTTGTTTCTCCGGAGTACCCTTACTATATAGGCAATGATTTTTCACCTGAATATAGAGCCTCTAGAATCGTCTCTAGAATAAATGATTTGGGAATTAACTCGGCTGATGTAGAAGATATGTCGTCTATCCATTCAGATAGGATCAGTATTCCTGCAGAAATAATTTTTAAAAAGTTAGATTCTTTAAAACTTATTGATATGTTGCCAGGCAAAATAAGAGATATCGTAAAGTCTTGGAATTATGAGATGAGGCCAAATTCTGTAGCTGCAACTTTTTATTCAGATATTAAAGAACAGCTTATAAGTCAGGTTGTTAAGATTACTATAGGAGATAGTTTCTATAATGATATTTTACCCAAGAATTCAAGATCAAAAAGAACAATATTAAACCAAATATTTTATAGATTAGTTAATCAATTAAAGGGATCTGATGTTTATATTCCAGAAGAAAAAATTGAAGAAATATTAAGGAATATAATAGATGTCCTTGCGAAGAAATATAGCGATAAAGAAGATCTAATAAATTTTATGTGGGGCAAAGTACACAAGACTAGCCCAGTCCACCCTCTATCAAAAGTTTTTCCAGATTATGCAAAATATTTAAACCCCCCATCAGTTTCTTTTGGAGGAGATTCTGATACTCCTCAGCAAGGAGGATATATAGAAAATCTTGAAGTTAATTCAATTTCTGTAAACAGATATATTCATGATGTATCCGATTGGAATAATTCTAGGTGGATAGTTCCATTGGGGTCTTCCGGGCACCCAGGAAGTAAACACTATTCTGATCAGAGCCAATATTGGGCTGAAGTCAAGACAATACCGCAACTGTGGGACTGGAATGAAATTGAAAAATTCTGCGAATCTAAACAAAGATTGTTTCCTAATTTTTTAAAATAAACAGGATTAATTATAAACTTCAATTATATAAATCTAAATAGTATTATTTTTAAATAATGAAAGTAACAAATATTAAGCCCTATGCGGCACAATTTATTTCAACATCTAGATCATCACATTCACATCCTAAAAAATGGGTTTTTATTAAAATTGAAACCGATGAAGGTATTTATGGGTGGGGCGAAATAGGTACAGGTTCTTCTGTGAGTGAAAATCTAAT
>PBNX01000014.1 GCA_002723375.1 Dehalococcoidia bacterium | reverse complement strand
TAAAAAAGAAGAGGAAGCTCCAAAAGAAGAGGAAGCTCCAAAAGAAGAGGAAGCTCCAAAAGAAGAGGAAGCTCCAAAAGAAGAGGAAACTCCTGTAGCTGAGGAAACTCCTGCAGAAGAGGAAGCTCCAAAAGAAGAGGAAACTCCAAAAGAAGAGGAAGCTCCTGTAGCTGAGGAAACTCCTGCAGAAGAGGAAGCTCCTGTAGAAATTGAACTTGGTTTTGATGAATTTAGGCCAGGAGACAATGTAACTGTAAACTTAAAAATCATCGAAGGAGATAGACAGCGAACTCAGGCATTTCAAGGTGATGTTATTAAAGGGAGATTTATTAAAAACAGCCCTCCTCCTGTAACCTCTACCTTCTTAGTCAGAAGAATTGCTAGCGGGGTAGGAGTTGAAAGAATTTTCCCATATTTTTCTCCATCTATTGAATCTGTAAAACTTAATAGGAGAGGTAAAGTAAAGCAGGCAAGAATTTACTATATGAGAGATAGATCTGGCAAGAGAGCAAGAATTAAAGAAAGAAGAATCTAGGATATGTCAATTCGTCCTATTTTGACTTTTCCAAATAGTATATTGAGAAAAAGAGCTGAGCCTGTTAAGAAAATTGATGATGATATTATGAATTTGATTAAAGATATGAAACACACTTTAACAGAGGCCTCAGGGGTTGGTTTGGCAGCTAATCAAGTTGGTGTTTTAAAAAGAGTAATAGTAATTTCTAATGCCCCAGAAAGTGATATTGTTGCATATATAAACCCTGAAATTACAAATAGAAAAGGGAAAAGATCTGTATCTGAAGGATGTCTTAGTTTCCCGGGATACTCAGGTATAGTAACAAGATCCATATCTGTATCAGCAAGATATATTGATGAAGCCGGGGGAAAAATAAAAATTACAGCTAGTGATTTACTGTCCCAGGCACTGGAGCACGAAATTGATCATTTAAATGGAATATTATTTTTGGATCATTTAAGAGATCATGAGAAACTTTCTTCAGTAAACCCTGAATATAGACCTCATACCCATGACATTAATGTTTCCGTAAAAGTTCAAGATAATAAGAATAAATCTGAATATAATAAAAAATTATATACTAAAGTGGGGATAGACGATCTTAAAATAGCTTTAGAAAGAGCAGATATATTAAAGGATTTAGAGCAGTCAAATGATTAAGATAAGAACAGTAGTTTTTGCGTCAGTTATATTTTTAATTGCCTTGTTATCAATTTCTTTCAAAGTTATAGACATAGACTTGCCAGGATTGAATTTTAATAGAGGGGACTCAGAAACAGTCCTTGGGCTTACTTTAGGATTAGATTTAAAAGGTGGAACTCACTTAGTTTACGAAGCTGAACCAAAAAAAGACTCTGAGTTAACTGCTGATGATATGGAAGGTGCAAGAAAAATTTTAGAAAAAAGGGTTAACTCTTTTGGTATATCAGAATCTTCTGTCCAATTAGTTGGTTCTGGGACAGGAGTTCCAACTAAAATATTGGTTCAATTACCGGGGTTACAGCAAATTAATGTCTCTATTACAATTGCAGGCCAGGTTAAAGAAAAAGAGCTGGAAGATATAATTTCGAATTTGGGGTATGAGGAATTAAAAGTTTCTCAACTTGAAGAGGCAGATGGAAGGTTTGTAATAAGTGGACCTAGAATAAAAAGAAATGATGGAGCAACAGACCCGTCATTATTATTATCTGAGCTTGACAAGTCGTTCCCATTATCTATTCTATTAGCCTACACTTCATTAGATGACCAAAATCAGTCAATCGATTTGCCTACCTTAGAGCAAATGGAGGCAGCCGCATCATTAACTGAGGAAGCTGACTATAGCATTGAAGATTTATCTCAAGGAATTTTTAGAATAACTTTCCCTAATTATGTACCAAGATCAGGTGATGTAAACTCTAGGTTCTTAGATCAAGCTGAGACCTCTCTTTTAGCAGCACCTTTTGAAGAAATTGGAACTTTGTTTCAGGCATCTATTACTGGTGGAGTATCTTCTTGGAGAATAACTGGAGGAGTAGAAGAAGCTAAAAAATTAATTGGGGAAACTGCTCAGCTAGAATTTAAAGAAAGAGACTGCTTACCAATTGAAAATGAAAATAATGAGGAAGAGTGGCCTCCTGATAATTTAACTAAGGAAGAATGGTTGCAAGTAAGATGTATAATTCCAACCTATTATGAAGACAAGGCAGTTGCGTTATCTGGAGGAGATTTAGTTGACGCATTTCCAGATGTTCAGCCTGGCATAGCAAGGCCAGTAGTTTCTATTGTTTTTGATGATGATGGGGCAGATGAATTTTTTGATATAACAAGTAGAGTAGCCAAGAATCAAGATTTATTAGCTATATTTTTAGATGGAGAACCTTTAGTTGCACCTAGTGCAAGCTCAGGAATCACCGGAGGAAGGGCATATATACAAGGGCCAACTTTTGATAGTGAAAGTGTGAAGACAATCTCAATTCAGTTGAAGTCAGGAGCTTTGCCTGTAGGTTTAAACTTAATACAAGAAAGGAATGTAGATGCATCATTAGGTTCTGATTCACTCAGAAAAAGTTTAGTAGCAGGTGGCTCAGGTTTAATTTTAGTATTAATTTTTATGATTAGTTATTACAGAGTGCCTGGCGTTATTGCATCATTATCATTAATTTTTTATGCAACTTTATTACTTGCAGTATTTAAATTAATACCTGTCTCACTTACTTTATCTGGTGCAGCAGCTGTTATTTTATCAATTGGAGTCGCTGTGGACGCAAATATATTAATTTCAGAAAGAACTAAGGAAGAAATTAGGTCAGGAAGGAACATTTTTTCTTCTATAAATGAAGGTTTTAGTAGAGCATGGCCTTCAATTCGTGATAGTAATGTTTCTACTATTATAATTTGTATAGTTTTATATTGGTTTGGAGATAGATTTACCACAAGTGTTATACAAGGATTTGCTCTTACACTTGGCGTAGGAGTAATTATTAGTATGTTTACCGCTTTTACAATTAGCAGATTATTAATGAGGCTTGTTTCTAAAACATTTATAGGAGAAAAATTAAATTTTTATGATCCTGTAGGAAAATTATTTAATAAGAAAGATTAAAATGATAGATATAGTAGGAAAAAGAATTTGGTTTTTAGGATTTTCATTAATAATTTTTATTGTAGGCTTGATTTCTTTGGCCATCCCTCCTAATTTAAATTTAGGTATTGATTTTTTATCTGGAACTGGAATTACAGTAAGTTTTGAAAAGGAAATAAATACGGAACGAATTCAAAACGAATTCAATAGTTTAGGGTTAAGTTCAACTAGCACTCAATCCTTAGGTGATGGCATATTTTTTATAAGAACCGAAAGATTATCAGATTTCAGCAATTCAACTGATTCCTCTTCTGTTTCAAGGGATGATGTTGAAAATTCACTTAATAATATAGACGATCAGTACAGAATTTTAGAAGTCGAAACAGTTGGATCCAAGGTTGCTGAAGGTACTATAAGAAACTCAATAATAGCAATTACTGTCTCCTCATTATTTGTCATGGTATATATTCTTTATGCATTTAGAAAACTTGAAAATTCAATTAGATTTGCTCTTTCAGCTGTCTTTACACTAATTCATGATGTTGTTTTAGTTACAGGCCTTTATGCTTTACTGGGACATATTTTTGGATTGCAGGTTAATTCAGTTTTCATAGTGGCCATACTTACTGTAATTGGTTACAGCGTTAATGACACCATAGTTATTTTCGATAGGATAAGAGAAAATAATTTAAAGTTTTCAAGCTCCTCCCTTCCTCAAAATATTAATAGATCTATTAATGAATCAATAACTAGGTCCTTAGGCACAAGCATAACTACTTTGTTGGTATTATTATCAATGCTTCTTTTAGGCGGGTCTACTCTTAGGGACTTTTTAGTAGTTTTGATATTAGGCGTGGTTGTGGGTACATACAGCTCAATATTTGTTGCGTCTCAATTCTTAGTTTTTTGGGATCAAGGCTTTAAAGATAAAACTATAAATTAATTTCTTCTGCAAATTTAGTGAATATGTAATCACTTACAAGCTTCCCTTTATTGGTTAATGATGTATTTTTTAAATTTGAATCAATTAATAGATTGGTATTTAATAGGTTTAATAGGTTTTTAAATTTTGAATCGAAAACCTTACTGAATTTTTTTTCAAAATCACTATGATTGATTCCTATTTGCATACGGAGTTTTAGCATAATATACTCAATCATTCTCTCTTCTTCTGTGATTGTGGCTATCTCGCTGTATAACTTATCCTGATTATCTATACTTTTTGATAAATATATATATTTTTTTAATGATGAAATATTCTTTGTCCTTTTCCCGTTTATTAAAGAAGATGCGCCAGGTCCAAATCCTAAATAATTATTAGAATTCCAATATCTTAAGTTATGTATTGATTCACTTCCGGGTCTAGCCCAATTTGAAATTTCGTATTGATTATATTTATTTTTTAGTAGTTTTATTGTCATATTAAACATTTCAATAATTTCATTTTCTTTGGGTTCAATAATTTTTTTTAGGTTGAGATCGCTGAAGAATTTTGTTTTTGGTTCAAATGTTAATAAATATGTAGATAAATGAGGAAAAGAATAGTCAAGAAATATTTTTATTGATTCCTCCCATTGAGTAAGTGTCTGTCCAGGCACACCAAAAATTAAGTCTAAGTTAATATTATTTAAAAAGCTTGTTGATAATAAATCTAATGATTTTTTTAATATTATTGAATCATGATTTCTACCTAATTTTTTTAAAATATTGTCATCAAAACTTTGCCCTCCAACGCTTACTCTATTTATGCCTAATTTTTCATAAATCTCTAATATAGATCTATTTACATCAACTGGATTAACCTCAATAGAAAATTCAAATTTTTTATCAATATGAAAGTTATTTTTTAGTGAAGTAAATATTTCTGTTAAGTCTTTATTGCTTAAATATGAGGGAGTTCCTCCACCAAATGAAATGGAAACAATTTTTGAGTCAGTAAATTCCTTTGAATTTCTTTCAATTTCTTTGATTATAGATTGGACAAAATCAGGAATCAGGTCATCTACTTTTGAATATTTATTAAAGTCACAATATGGGCAAATTATTTCACAGAAGGGAATATGTATGTATATTGAGAGTTCTTTAGGGTGTCCAGAGATCTGATTTTTCTTGTGAGTCTTCATTATTGGATGTTTTTTGTTCTTGTTCTTGAGCTGCAAGAGATTCCTGATTATCTTGTATCCACCTATTCATTTTATCTAATGCAGGAGGTATTATATTGAACATCTCAATATCTTCAGCGAATTTATGCCCTCCAGAAGATATTATAAATAAAGCCGCCTCACTATCTTTTAATTCATTTATTTTTGAAGATATGGATTCTTCTCTTTTAATAGCAATTGATGAATAATTTTCTTCAACAATTTTCTTTACATCTTCGCTAATAAAACCTAACTGAGCTATCCTTGTCCAGTCAATTAGTGTTTTATATAAAGCTTCATCTTCCACGGGTTTATATTTTGAACCAGATTTTACCCTTTCTTTTACCATATTAATGCAATCTGGATTAGATTCATAAATAGCTTTTGATGCTTCATCGAATTCTTGCCACATACCTTCTATATGTATATAGGATATAAGCCCTGCAGTTTTTTCTAATTTGTCTAATTGATCTGAAATAGAAGACCAGTATTCTTCAAGTAAACTTTTAAATTCTTTATTTTCTGGAAAATAATTTTGGATATTTTGAACTAAGTATAATTTTCTTTTTAAAGCCGAGCTATCTGCATTTGGCTTATTTATTTTTCCTAATTCTTCACTCATATTTCTCCTATTCTATCTATACAGAAAAAAGAAAGTTTACTACATCTCCTGATTTTATGGTGTAGTTTTTTCCTTCTCCTCTGACTAAGCCTTTATCTTTAGCTTCCTTTTCATTTGAAAACTTTAATAAATCATCAATATTTATTACTTCTGCTCTAACAAATCCCCTTGCAATATCACTATGAATCTTTCCTGCTGCATCAATAGCGCTAGAATCTTCTTTAACAATCCATGATCTGCATTCTTTTTTTCCTGCAGTTAAAAAACAAATTGAGTTAGAAGCTTTTAATAAATTATTAAAAATTTGGTCAAAATCATTTGAATTAATTTCAGATGCATCTCTAAATTCAGTTACTTCATTTGCATCTAGAGATATCATGTCTTCTTCAAAACTTAAAGGTACCTGGATTAATGAGGAATCTTTTCTGATCAACGATCTAATTTTATTTATTTTTTCTTCCGGAATACTTTGGTTTTCATCTGTATTTATAATTACCATCAAAGGAGATTTTAATATTAAAAATGAGCTACCTATCGCTGCTTTGTGAGCTTCTGTATAAAGCTCTGAATTATAAGGCTCTCCTTGCTCAATCAGCTTAGATACTTGTTTAAGTGTATCTATATTTTTTTCATTATATTCTCTTTCTTGCTTGTTTAAAGATTTAAATGTTTTTTCAATATTTTCTATCCTTTTTTCTATTATCTGAACATCTATAAGCCTAGATTCAATTGTAAATTGTTCTAAGTCATTTTCAAGGTTAACTTCGCCGTATGGGTGAGGAACAGAATCGTTTTTGAAAGACCTTATTAATAAAATTACCCCATCATATTTTTGAATTTCTTGTAAATATTTTTTTTCAATGAAGTCGCTTGATGAATCAAAGTTTAAATTGGTTGCTGGATCTGTAATATCAATTTCGCCATTTACCTTTTTTTCAGTATCGTGCCATTCTGAGACCTTATCTAAGTTCTTGTCAGGCACTTTTACTGTTCCAATTCTTACGTCAGAATACATATCTTGCCTTGTAGATTTAGTTAACGTATTGAATAAAGCTGATTTACCACTTTTTGGTAAACCCATAATTAGGAAGTTCATTTGTGTTATTTTCTAAGTTATTGGTTAATATTAGAATTTAATATAAATATTATTAAATTGCTATGGAAATTAAAGTTATTTGCGGCACAAATCATTTTCTAATTGAAGAAACACTTAAAACAATAAAAGAAAATAGTTTAAGTGAAGTATTAAGAATTGATGGTGCATCTATTACTAAAGATGATCTTTCTGTGTCATTGTCATCTTTTTCTATGTTTGAAGAAAAGAAAATTCAAATAATTGATAGTTTTTTAATAAGATTAATTGATGAAGAAAAATCAGGTAATTGGGATAATTTATTTACTATAATCATTCCGCCTGAATCTCCTAATTCTGTTCTTTTTGTTGAGAAATTTAATGATGAAAATGAATTAAATTCGTTCCTAAGAAAGAAAGTTATATCAGATCTAAATTGTGAAATTGAAATTGTTAATACGCCATCAGGAAGAGGAGGTTCAAGAGAAGTTACTGATTGGATTAGGTCAAGAGAAGAAGATTTAGGGTTAATTTTAAATAATAACCAAAGAATGTATATGACTTATGAATCTAATAAAGACTATTCTCTATTGGATAACGAGCTAAAAAAATTAGCAACTTTTTCTAACGGTGAACAAATATCTGATAATGACTTTGATAAGCTAGTTTCTTTTTCAAGAAATTATAAAATATTTGATCTGCTTGATATGTTTTTTGCCAATAGAATTGATGAAATTTCTAAAATTCTTACTAATTTATTTTCTAATGGAATTCAATCTAATGAAATTGTTGGTTTATTGAATTCGGAGATTCACAAGGTGCTACAAATTAAATATTTAATAAATGAGAAAAAATCGATTGATGAAATTTCTAAGATTACTGGCATTAGGAGTAAATATTATTTTAATAAGTTATTTTCTACTGCAAAAAAAATAGATCTTTCAAGACTAATAAATGCTCAGAATGCATTACTAAAATTTGATATTAAAAGTAAAACAGAAAGTTTTCAGAATGAGCTTGAACTAGAACTTTTATTAATTTCGAGGTTATGAAGAAAATATTATTAGTATTTATTATATTTTTATTAAGTTGCAGCAATGAATTGCCTGAAAATATTTCTAATGATGACTTAGATATTAAAAATAATGAGGAGCAAATAGATAGTGTTTATCATTATGTGCGAGCACATAGGTATCTTGAAATTAATAATCTCAGTGCAGCGGAAAGTAGGTTTAAAAAAGTCATTGAATTAGAGCCAGATTTTGCAAGAGGTTTTTTGGGGTTAGCAAATGTTAAATATTTAACAAATCGATTAGATGAAGCCAAAGAATATAATAAAGAAGCTTTAAATCTTAAACCTGACTTAGAAGAATCATTATATTTAAGTGGATTGATAGATAAAAAATTAAATAAATGCTCAAGTTTTATAAAAAATAAAAACTATGAAGATTATTCTTATAATCCTTTAATTTTAATATTAGGCTTATGTTTTGAAATAGAAGGCAAAAGTAAAGAGGCAAATGAAATTTTTTCAAATAATATTAAATCTACAGAAACAAATCTTATTGAGGCAGAATACGAATTTTATTTAAATAATTTTGAAAAATCTTTGAGCTTAATTTATGAATATATTAAAGAAAATGAAAATGCAGAAGCATATTTACTTATTGGGAATATTCTTCTTGGTCAAGGAAAAATAGAAGATGCAAATATTAATTTCCAAGAAGCTATGAATATTAGTAAAAATCCTAAAATACCTTTATTTTATTCAGAAGCTAAGTCATTATATGAAGAAACAAAGAGTAATTAATTTAAAATTAACTCTTGAGTTAATTTGAGTAATTCATTGTATTTAGCAAAACCTTCTAATTTATATTTAAGTATTCCTTTTTTGTCTAAGAAAAATATCCATGGTTCTGTGGGCAATCCCCATGATTTAGTTGGCTCAGTAACGGTTAAAGTATCAATGTCGTTTAAATTTTTCCCAATGAAGTTTTCATATACTTCTATATGTATATAATTACTATTAGGGTAGTTAGTTGATATTTCTTTAATATGATCTAATAATGGTCCGCATGTTCCCGATACACACAATGCTGGTGTCGAAAATATAACAATAGTTGGCAATTCGTTTTTTATTGCGTCCGTATAACTAATACTGTAGAAGTTTGAATTAGGATTTGGGTCTGATGAAATATATTTTATATCTTCTAAGCTCTTGGCTGTTTTTGTATTTATTACAGGAGGTGCAGACCCTATTTTTGGAGTTAAAGGCTCTCTGTTTACTTGGAAAAGTGCCGTCCCAAAAGAGTTATCTTTTCTAATAGATTTAACTTCAAAATTTCCAAATTCATTAAAAATTATTTCTGAATAATATGCACCTTTTCCTGTAAACCACTCCTCGTAAACTGGATCAATTTTTTGTAATTCATTTGAATTTAAGTTTTTAATTATTACATCCTTAAGCTTTTCTTTAACTAACTTTCCATTGGAGTCTAGTAATGCAAATCTAAATTTATTATTTCCTAATGAATGATCAGAAGAAATCACTAAAATTGATAAATTATTATTGTCCAACTCAGAATTATTAGAACATGAAAAAGTTAATATTAATAAAATTATGATCGTTAAATGAGATAATTTCATAACAATACTATTCAAAAGTTAATATTTTTTGAGGGTTTATAGTAATAATATCGTTGATTTTTTCTTTACTCATTCCAATAGTCTCCATCCTATCCAAAAGACTTTCAAAAGCATGGCTATATCCATGCCCTCCATATTTTTTCAATCTATTTTTTGAATAAATATCATGACCAAGAAGAATTTTATTATTAAAACCAGCATCTGAAATAGCCTTGATAAATTCTAGTTTTTGGTGATCACTAGGCATATATTTTTTTGGGTTTAATGGATAATAAGAAGATTCGATGCCCAATTGATCAAAGTTTAGATATACACCTGTTTTAGCTAATAACTCTAAATTATTATAGTCATATAAAGTCCTCTCAATATGACCAATTATTGTCCTGCTCAGTTCACCGTCTTCGGATTGAATAAAATCAATTATTTCAGAAGGGGAAGATTCATGTCTTCCAGGATGAATTAAAATTGCTGAGCCAGTTTCCTTTTGAGCAAGAATTGCAGATTTTAAACTTTTTTTCTCATTTTCAGTTAAAGGAAAGCTGCACCCAACCTCTCCAATAATTCCAGAATGAACTCCATTATTGCCCTTTAAAATATCTTCTATAATTATTGAAGCAAGTTCTTCTACAGATTTAGCATTAAAGTAATCTGGAAGCGAATTGTCTACATAAAAACCGGTGCCCATAATTATATTAATTCCGGTCTTTTCACTTATTAGCTTAAGTTTTTTATGCTGATTTTCTAATCTGGTGGGCCCTAAAGGAGTCACTTCAACTAAACTATGACCTCCATTTAATCTAAAGTCAGCCATTTCTTCTATAGAATCATTTATATCTTCTAATAAAAGATTGTCTTCATTGCTATTCCAGTAAGTTCTTATCCAGCCAATATTAGAGAGATTAATTTTTTCCTTCATATAATGAATATCTTTTTTATTAGGAGGCTCATTTAATACAACTCTGAAATCAATCAAAAGGTGCTCGTGACATATAACCCTGCCAAGGTCCTTGGGATTTATAGGTCCACAAACAGTCATCACGTTGCCTTTTAAGCTCTTTTTAGAGTAATTAGGCATTAATTAGCAGTATTGGTTTGGGTATCTTTACTTTTAATAAATTTATCCGTAAAAATTGTACCAATTCCAAACCCTTCTGGAGCATAGACAAATCCATTTTCAATTTTTGGCATAGTCTCAATTATGTCAAGATACCAAGTGTTATTAAATGCTCTTACAGTCTCCTGAATCATTGCATTTGGTGCACTTAAACTTAGATGAATTCCATTAAGTAATGTAATTGGCCCTACACAATCGTGAGGAGCTATAGGCAAGTGGTGGGCTGCTGCCATAGATGATATTTTAAGAGCCTCAGAAATACCCCCGACCCAGCAAATATCAAACATGCAAATATCCACAGCCTTTTTTTCAAATAATTCCCTAAAGCTCCATCTAAGCGACAATGTTTCGCTTGCAGTAACCGGTATGTGAGTAAATTTTCTAAAGTCAGATAATGCGTCCAGGTTATCCATTGGAATTGGATCTTCATACCATAAAGGCTCTATTGGTTCTAAAGCTTTTGCAATTCTTTTAGCTGAAGGTAAATTCCACATTGAGTGAAGCTCAACCATAATATCCATTTTTCTGCCAACAGCATCTCTAATTTTCTGGAACGGCTCCATACCTTTATCAATATCTTCTGAAGAAATAAATTCTCCATTTGTTTTGCCAGCAAATTGATCAAATGGCCATATTTTCATTGCAGTAACACCCTCGTCTAGCAAGCTTTTTGCAAGGTTTCCCGCATCTGTCATAAAAGCATGCTGGTCTTCGTATTTTTCTTCAGGCATATGATCAATATCTCCAGGGATATTTCTATAAGTTTCTGGCCTGTTTACTCCGTAAGAATATCCAGCGCATGTATTATAAATTTTTATTTTGTCTCTAAATAACCCACCTAATAATTGATATAGAGGTTGCTGAGTTAATTTTCCAACTAAATCATGTAGCGCCATATCTATGGCTGACAAACCTCTAACCTCTGCTCCTGCAGGTCTTACAGTAATACCAAGTTTGCAAATATCATTCCATAATTTTTCTAGTTGCATTGGATTTTGCCCAATTAAAGCTCCAGCTGCTTCTTTGAGAATAAAAGCTTCAACTGTGTCAGGTCCCCATGATGTCTCGCCTATTCCAAATTCACCAGATTCATCATGAACAACTACCCAAATTATTTTTGCATAATTTTTATTTCTAATTGTCTCGATTTTAGTAATCTTTGGCATAATTTAGTCTCCTCTTTACTATAAACTGTTAGGATAAAATTATAAGATTCAATACTATAAGATAAATAATTAAAAATACAGAATAAATAAGTGAGTATATTTACATCAATATTTTATGGAGTTGTTCAAGGATTCACAGAATTTCTCCCAATAAGTAGCAGTGGACATAATGTTTTATTGTCTTCGTTATTTAACCTCAAAACCCCTAGTCTAAGTTTTGATATATTTGCACACCTTGGATCATTGGTGGCGATCCTATTTTTCTTTTATAGAAATATTAATAAAGACAGAGAAAATTACCCGGAATTTAACTCAACTTTACGGATAGTACTGTTATCATGGATTCCTATACTATTGGTTGGTTATTTTTTTAGAGATTTCTTTGATGGAAAAGCTAGGGATTTAGAAATAGTTGCAGCTTCATTTGTAGTTTCAGGGGTATTTATCTCATTGCATTTATTTAAACAATACAAATTGAAGTTTTTTCAAATTATTTTATTAATGTCTCTTTTTCAAATACTTGCTGCATTCCCCGGTATATCAAGGTCTGGAATAACAATTGGAATAGGGTTGTTATTTGGATTAGGTCCTAGAAAAGCAGTAATCATATCATTAATAATGAGCGCTCCTGTTATATTACTTGCTTCAATTTATGATTTATATAATATTTTTATAAATAACTATGATGAAAAAATCTTTAGCATAACAATTTCATTCTTATTTTCTTTAATTTTCTCTTTTATTGGTATTAAGTTAATGATGTTAATTGCAAGAAAATATAATTTTAAATGGTTTAGTGTATACAATATTTTAGTGGGAGTTGCTGTACTTATTTTTCTTTAAAAAATCTTATCTATCTTGAACAGACCCATCGTAACCTATGGGTGTATCAAGGATCTTTGGGTTTTCAGGAGTTTTAAGACTCTCTTCATTAATAGTTATTCCAAGCCCAACTTCATCAGGAACTATTAAGTACCCTTTATCTAATTTTATTGGATTTTTAATTAAATCTTTTTTTGGATATTCAGATTCTCCGGTATATTCTTGCAATGCAAAATTTGGAATTGACGCGTCAAGTTGTACGCATGCGGCAGTAGAAATAGGAGATAGGGGGTTATGTGGAATAACCTTTATATGTTTTGCTTCCGCCATTGCAGATATTTTTTTACAACCTGATATTCCAGATGCTAAGCATAAATCTGGTCTTATATAATCTGTTGCATTGAGTTCTAATAGTTGTTGAAAATCAAAAATAGATGTAAATCTTTCACCAGTTGCAATAGGTATAGTGCAATTATCTTTAATCTCTTTCATTGTTGAAGGTGAGTCAGGTAACATAGGGTCTTCATAAAAGAAAGGAGAGAATTTTTCTAATTTTTTACCTAAAGAAATTGATTCTGCAGGGTTCATTTGTCTGTGAATTTCTATACATAAATCTACACCATCTCCAACAGTTTCTTTTACAGCGCCTACTCTGCTTACAGCATCCTCAATCCATTCAGAAAGAGATTTATGTTTATAAAATTCAGGCGAATATGGAGAAAATCTAATAGCGGTAAAACCCATTTTTACTTTTTCTAGTGAATCTTTTACCAAGTCATCTAAAGTGTTGCCATATACGTGCATATAGCACCTTACTTTATCCCTTGTTTTTCCAGATAAAAGTTCATAAATAGGAACTGAAAGTCTTTTACCTTTAATATCCCATAGAGCTATATCTATAGCTGACAATGCTCCTTGCACAACAGAACCCATAAAGTGACTTGACCTGTAAAGCCATTGAAAATGATGCTCGATAAGTGATGGATCTTTGCCAATCAAGTAATCACTCATTGTTTTAATCATAGTTTGAGTTGGTCTTTGCCACCCATGAACACCTGCCTCACCTATCCCGACAGTTCCGTCCTCACAATATATTTTTAATATAAGCCATCTATCCCAAAGGATAGTTTCTATATTTTCAATTTTTGTTTTCTTCATTATATTTTTTTGTTAATACAATATTTAATCATATTGAAATTATTTTTGAAGATTCAATTGATTCCATATCTAATTCTACTCCAAGACCAATTCCTTCTCCAGGATAAACTAAGCCATCAGGAGATATTTTTACTGGATTTTTTATTCCAAAAGTTGACCCAGAAGGGTAGGGTATTTCCAAATATGAGCAATTTTTAATTGCAAGCGCAAGATGTAAATTAGCTAAATCCATTAGAGATAGAAGAGTCATGTGTATTTCACAATTCATGCCAAATGCTTCAGCTAGATGTGCAGTTTTTAAAGCTCCAGTAATTCCTCCAGTCCACGAAACATCTGCTCTTAAAATGTCTGCGGCACCTGATTTTATATAATTCGCTTTTGAAAAAAAATCTGAGTTCCATTCACTTGAAAGAATGGGGATATCTAAGGTTGAGCAAATTTTACTTAATCCGTGCATATCATGATCATAGATTGGCTCTTCAAGCCAAAGAAAATCTAATTTTTCCAATGCTCTTCCAACCTTAATTGCTTCATCATGACTATAATGTCCTCCAACAGGATCACTCATTAAAACCATATCTGGTAAAGCCGCTCTTACAGCTTTGCAGCATTCAATGTCTAATTCTGGATCTCCAGGTGGATGTAGTTTGAAAGCTTTATACCCATCCTTATATGCTTGCTTGGCTAATTCAACATATTGTTCTGGCTCATTTAAAAAAGTAGAGCTTGCATAGGCAGGAATATTAGACCTATAGTACCCAAGATATTTATATAAAGGCATCTGAGCTTTCTTTGATGCGATATCCCAAAGAGCTACATCTAATGGACCATATGAAGTAAATGCAGTATTTCCGCCGAGCCTATCTGCATAATGAGCTTTTTGCCAAAGAAATTCTCTTGCTAAGGCATCCTCATTGATTAATTCTGGTCTAAATACTTCCGCTATAGTATGTGCTGTTCTAAGTCCGCCTTTAGTTCCCCATCCAAATCCATAACCATCTATCCCTTCTTCGGTATGAATAATCACAAGAACAATATCAGGAGAAGTAGAGGTTGAGGTGTTTTTGGAGGGAGAATCATCAAGATCTCCAATATCTTTAACTTTTGAGACAGTAATTTCTATATCTGTGATTTTCATGAGGTATTATTTATGCATCAATAAGGAGCTGGTAAGGATCTTCCAATAAATTTTTTATTCTAACTAAAAATTGCACCGCCATAGCTCCATCAATTATTCTGTGATCATAAGTTACTGCTAGCATCATTACAGGTCTAATCACTACCTCTCCTTCAACAGCAATTGGCTTTTCTTGTATTTTATGCATTCCTAATATCCCAACTTGCGGTGGATTTAACAGCGGAGTGGACATCAAAGATCCAAAAACTCCTCCATTTGTTATTGAAAATGTTCCGCCTTGAAGCTCTTTTAAAGATATCTTTTTGTTTCTAGCTTTAGTAGCTAATTCTGCAATACCTTTTTCAATTTCAGCGGATGATTTCTTGTCAGCCTCTCTAAGCACTGGAACTACTAAACCTTCTTCGGTAGCAACAGCTATACCCATATCGTAATATTTCTTCAAGATAAGCTCATCTTGATATAATTCTGCATTTAGATGAGGAAAACTTTGCAGGGCATTTACAGATGCTTTTACAAAAAAACTCATAAAGCCTAATTTAATTCCATGTTTTTCAACAAATTGATCTTGGAATTTTTTTCTTATAGATATAACTGAAGAAAGATCTACTTCGTTATATGTTGTTGTCATGACTGTATCTGACTGAACCTCCTTCAGTCTTTTAGCAATTGTTATTCTTCTTCTAGATAATTTAATTATCTCTTCTGGCCCCGAAGAAACTTCTGATTTAGAAGAATCAGGTACATCTGAAACATTATTAGGACTTTCAATATTTTCTAGATCATTCTTAGTTATTTTTCCCTTTGGACCAGACCCCTTAATTTTACTAAGATCAATATTATCTTTTTCTGCAATTTTTTTTGCTATAGGAGTTGCTGATATCTCGTCATTATTTTTTTGATTATCGTCAATTGGTGATTCGGGTTCTTTGCTAATAGATGGATTATCAGATTTGGTTGGTTGGGCAACTGAGTCATCAACTATACCTAGTAATTCACCAACAAGTACAGTTTCACCTTCATTTTTATTAACTTCTTTTATTTGTCCTGAAACAGGGGACACTACTTCTAAACTTACTTTATCAGTATCAAGTTCAATTATTACCTCACCTTCTTCGACTATGTCACCACTTTTTTTTATCCAAGTCGCAACAGTAGCCTCTACTGTAGATTCGGCAAGATCTGGAACCATAATTTCATGTAACATAATTGATCATTCTATCAATTATTTTAATATGCAGTCTATTATTCTTTTTTGCTGGATTTTATGCACTGATGCAGAACCAGATGCTGTAGCAGCACTAGGATCTCTTCCAACGTATTTTAGTGAAATTGATTTTGGCATTATATTTTCTAATCTGTCTTTCATAAATTTCCATGCCCCTCTATTTTGAGGCTCTTCTTGTACCCATACTATTTCTTTAAGTTTTTTATGATCATTAAATATATTTTTTAGGTTGCTTTTTGGAAATGGGTATAGCATTTCTATACTTAGTAATTCTGCCTTGGGAGACAATTTTTTATAGTCAGGATCATTCATAATATCAACAATAATTTTTCCTGACCCAATGATTATTTTATTTGCATTTTTTACATTTCTATTTTTAATTACATTTTTAAATTTTGATGAAGTAAGTTCTTTAACAGAACTAGAAGAAATTGGGTGCCTAAGTAAACTTTTTGGGGTAAAAATTATTAGGGGATTAGATTGTTTTTGCATTTGTGTATGGGCTCTTAGAAGATGGAAATATTGCGATGAGGTGGTGCAATTAGCAATTGCAATATTATTGTTATCCGCAGACTCAAGAAATCTTTCAATCCATCCGCTTGAATGGTTTGGACCCATTCCTTCATAGCCATGAGGAAGTAATAAAACTAAGTTTGAATCAAGTCCCCATTTAGGTTGTGAACTGACAATGAATTCATCAATAACGGATTGTGCGTTATTCACAAAATCTCCAAATTGAGCTTCCCATATAACTAAAGATTTATTTTCTATAATGCTATAACCAAATTCAAAAGCTAAGGCTGCCATTTCGGAGAGCGGAGAATTAATTACATCAGCATAGATATTTTTATCTGTAAATTTATCTAATAGGTTTATATTACCTTTGCCTTCTCTGTCCCAGATTATTGCATTTCTTTGACTAAAAGTGCCTCTTTGAGAGTCTTGTCCAGAAAATCTAATTGAAATATTATTTTCTACTAATGAAGCTAGAGAAAGCATTTCAGCATGCCCCCATTCCAGTTTAAGATTTTTATCAAATTTCAGTCTTTTACTAAAAATTGAACTTAGTCTTTTATTAAGGCCAAATTTTGAATCAACTTTGTATAACTTTGTATTGATTTTTTCTAATTCATTAATACTAATAGATTGAGAGCCTTTCTCGTAATCTATTTCATCAAGAGTGAATTCGCCAGGCCATATACTTGTCTCTTGGGTTTCTACAGGTTTATTTGAATCCGTCATTTTTTGGGTGTGTAAAGATTTCATTTTGATAATTTCATCTTCATCTATTATTTTTTCTCTAATTAATTCTTCAGAGAAAATTTTTGTTATTGAGGGGTGGTCGGCTATTTTTTCATACAATAATGGTTGAGTTATAGTTGGATCATCCATTTCCTGATGCCCAAACCTTCTATATGAAATTAAATCTAGAACAATATCTTTATTAAATTTATTTTTATAATTTATAGCTACTTCAGTTGCTTTTAAACAACTAAAAATATCATCTCCATTTATATGAATAATTGGAATATCAAAACCTCTAACAAAATCTGTAGCAAATAAATTTGGGAATGAATTTTCTGGATTAGTAGTAAAACCAATCTGATTATTTGTAACTATATGAATGCTGCCATTGCAGTCATAGCCACTTAGTTTACTTAAATTAAAAGATTCTGAATTTATTCCTTCTCCTGGAAAAGCAGCATCACCATGAATTAAAACACCAAAACTATTATTATTTGTAACTTGCTTAGCTTTTGTTGCACCAAGTATTACTGGGTTTATCATTTCTAGGTGGCTTGGATTAGGGAAAAGAAATAACTCTGAATCCTTATTTTTTTTTGCACCTAGATGATACTTAACATCTCTTAGGTATTCATCAATTTTGCCCGACCCCATATTATTTATATTATCTTCTCTGAATTCAGAAAAAATTTCAGAATAAGGTTTATCAAAAATATGTGCTAAAACATTTAATCTTCCTCTATGAGGCATCCCAAAATTTATTGAGTCATAATTTGATGAATCGGAAATGATCTTGTCTAAAATTGTTATTAGTGACTCTGATCCTTCAAGGCTATACCATCTTGCGCCCACAAAAGTCTTGTGAAGGAATTGTTCAAAATTTTCAACTATGAAAAGCCTGTTAAGTAAACTAATTTTTTGATCTTTATTAATATTTAATTCTATATTTTCTACATAATCATAAAGCCATTTTCTCTCTGAAATATCTCTTATATGGCTAAATTCCCAACCGATTTTTCCAAGATAAATTTTACTTAGTTCGGGAGTAGAATTTTCATTATTGAGGATATTTTCATTTTCTTTTAAAGGGTTTATGTTTGCGTGTAAATATCCAAAATCACGAATATAATCATCATCAGAATTAGTTTTAGACGATAATCGAGCTCTAGTTGACAGGTCAACATCAAAATAAGATGCAATTAGATCAAATTCTGATTTATCTATTGAATCTGGATTATTAAAATATTTTTCTAATATTTCTACTAGTATGCCGGAATTAATTAATGAAAATTTTTTTCTATTTTTAGGGCCAAGCATATTTTTTTATGGATGCATTACTTTTCAAAATTATTTTAATGAAATACAGATATAAAACAACTAATATATTCTTAGTTGTAATTTTCAATATTAAGCTTAGGCAATTACTTTAAACTTTCTCTATATATTTCCCAGCCCTGAGCCTCTTTTTTCCCTGAAACATTTGATTTAACACTTGGGTTCACTAAAGACATTGGAAAACTATCAGTAGATATTCTAACTGCTTCTTCTCCAAGCTGAGTTTCAGCTCTTTCCCATGCAACTTCAGAATAACTAGCATAATGGTTTGTGACAGCTACATTATCCATTTTTAGTAAAGGATTTTCTGGATATGTTGGCTCTTGTTCAAAAACATCTAGGCCTGCTCCAGCAATTTCTTTATTGTTAAGGGCCTCAATAAGTGCCAGTTCATCAACAACAGGACCTCTAGAGCAATTTATAAGATATGCGGTTGATTTCATTTTTTTAAATTGCTCAGAACCCATTAATTTTTCTGTGCTTTCTAGCAGTGGACAGTGAAGACTAATATAGTCAGATTTCTCACATAATTCATTTATGGTTGAAATATATCCTACTCCGTATTCTTTGAAGTCCCATGACGAAACTGACGGGTCATATGCTATAACATTCATACCTAGAGCTCTGCACTTCCTTCCCATGGCTCTCCCTATATTTCCAATGCCCACTATACCTATAGTTTGACCTGAAATATGACCCATAGGCGATAGAAATTCTCTAGTCCAAGTTCCTTGTCTTACTAACTTATCGTGAAGAACAAACTTTTTTGCACATATTAACAACATCATAAGCGCATGGTTTGAAACTTCTTCAGTTCCGAATGAGGCAGCGTTGGCAACTAAAATTTTATTTTCAGCAGCACTATCTATATCAATTCCGTCAAAACCATGACCAAAACAAGCAACTCCTTTAAAAGTCTCTACCTTGCTTACAGCATCAAAAAATTCTTTATTTAAAGGGAATCCATGTCCTTGAAGTACTAGAGATTGAGCTTTAGTCTCTTCAAGCAAAGAAACAACCTGATCAATTTTGTCATTCCCTCCATCTTTTGGAGAGAGCAAACTTCCACCAGATTCGCCACCTGAAAGATTTCCCTTAATTAGTTCTCCTCCAACTTCTTCAAACGCTCTCGATTGAGGTTCTAAATTTTCAGCGTAACCTATATATATTCCTTTTATGTTTTTCATTTTTTCTCCTTTAATATTAAGTTTTGGTAGCCCCTACGGGATTCGAACCCGTGATCTCCACCTTGAGAGGGTGGTGTCCTAGGCCGCTAGACGAAGGGGCCGATTCTGGCTG
>PBNX01000013.1 GCA_002723375.1 Dehalococcoidia bacterium | reverse complement strand
ATTGTATGTGGAGATAGCCATACTTCAACTCATGGTGCATTTGGAGCATTAGCGTTTGGCATTGGTACTTCAGAAGTTGAGCATGTGTTGGCAACTCAAACATTGGTACAAAAAAAACCTAAGACTATGGCTATAAATGTTAGCGGTGATTTGCCTTTAGGCGTGTCTCCAAAGGACTTAGTTTTATCAATTATTAAAAAAATTGGAGTTGATGGTGGTACAGGCCATGCAATTGAATTTAGAGGAGATGTATTTAAAAAAATGTCTATGGAAGGCAGAATGACTGTATGTAATATGACAATTGAAGGTGGTGGTAGAGCGGGAATGATTGCACCTGATGAAAAAACTTTTGAATTTGTTCAAGGAAAGAAATTTTCTCCTAAAGGAGATAATTTAGATAAATTGATGAGTGCATGGAAAGATTTGTATACTGATGAAGATGCAGAATTTGATACTAGTATAGATATAGACTGCTCAGGTTTAGAACCTCATATATCTTGGGGAACAAATCCCGGTCAGGTTATCGGAATTAATTCTTCTATTCCTGACCCAGAAAGTTATTCAACTCCTGAGGAAAAATCAAATGCTCAAAATGCACTTGATTATATGGGGCTTGAATCGGGTCAAAAAATTTCAGAAATAAGTTTAGATCGAGTGTTTATTGGCTCTTGTACAAATGGAAGAATAGAAGATTTAAGAGCCGCCGCTAATATAATTAAAGGCAGACGGGTAAATAAGAACGTCAGGGCAATGGTTGTTCCAGGCTCAGGACTGGTAAAGATTCAGGCTGAAAAAGAAGGCCTTGATAAAATATTTACAGAATCTGGCTTTGAATGGAGAGAAGCAGGTTGTTCAATGTGTTTAGGTATGAACCCAGATATTCTCGTTCCTAAAGAGAGATGTGCTTCTACTTCAAATAGAAATTTTGAAGGAAGGCAAGGAAAAGAAGGAAGAACTCATCTTGTTGGGCCAGAAATGGCAGCAGCAGCAGCAGTAGAAGGCCATTTTGTTGACGTAAGGGATTGGAAATAATGGAAGCTTTTTTGAATCATACAGGCCTAGTTGCTCCTTTAGATCGTGCTAATGTAGACACTGATCAAATTATACCTAAGCAATTTTTAAAGAGAATTGAAAGAACAGGTTTTGGAGAATTTGCTTTCTTTGATTGGAGATATTTAGAGCCTGGAGTTCCTGATCCTGATTTCATTTTAAATGACAACAGATATAAAGGTGCGTCAATTTTAGTTGCAGGTACAAATTTTGGGTCTGGATCATCTAGAGAACATGCTCCATGGGCTCTTCTAGACTATGGGTTTAAAATTTTAATTGCTCCAAGTTTTGCTGATATTTTTAGAACTAATTGTTTTCAGAACGGGATACTAACAATAAGCCTAAATAAAGAAAAAGTAGATTATTTAATGGGCATGGCTTCATCTCCTAAATATAAGGGATATCAATTAGAAGTAAATCTTGAGGATCAAATAGTAAAAGATGAAAATGGATTTTCAGAAGAATTTGATATAGATCCTTTTAGAAAAGAATCACTTTTAAAAGGGCAAGATGAAATTGGTAGAACATTAATATCTGAAGATAAAATTAATAGTTTTGAATCATCCCGAATAGATAGGTGGTAATAATTGAAATATAAAATAGCTGTGCTAAGTGGAGATGGAATTGGACCTGAAGTTACAAGAGAATCCGAAAAGATATTAGCCTCAATATCTAAAAAATTTGGCCATCAATTTGAATATGACTATCAAGATGTGGGTGGGATATCAATTGATAAGAATGGGGTAGCAATTACAGAAGAAGCACTTGGTAGTTGTTTGGAAAATCAAGCTGTACTTTTTGGTTCTGTTGGTGGTCCAAAATGGGACGACCCTAATAGTGAAGTTAGGCCAGAAGATGGTATTTTAAAATTAAGAAAACAACTAGATTTATTTGCCAATATAAGACCAGCAAAAGTGTACAAATCTTTAATTGATTCAAGCCCATTAAAGCCAGAAATTTTAGAAGATGTTGATTTTATAATTATTAGAGAATTAACGTCCGGTCTTTATTTTGGAGAACCAAAAAAAAGGTGGGAAGAAAATGGGAAAAGAATCGCTGTAGATACTCTGAAATATGATGAAGAAGAAATAAGAAGGGTTGTTAAGGTTGGATTTGAAATGGCAAAAAAAAGAAAAAAAGTATTGCATTCTCTAGATAAAATGAATGTAATGGCTAGCTCTAGATTGTGGCGTGAAATAGCTGATGAAGTATCAACTGAATACCCTGAAGTTGAGTTAATCCATATGCTTGCTGATAATGCAGCAATGCAAATTATTACCAACCCTTCAGTATTTGATGTTATTGTAACTGAAAACACTTTTGGGGATATACTTTCTGATGAGGCAGCAGTTATAGGAGGATCAATGGGAATGTTGCCTTCTGCTAGTTTATCTAGTGTTCCAGGCTCGACAGAAAATAACTCTTCAAAGCCAGCTCTTTATGAGCCTATACATGGCTCGGCGCCGGATATATCTGGAAAAGGTTTAGCTAACCCAATGGCATCTGTCCTTAGCACAGCCATGATGTTGCGGTGGTCATTTGGTCTTGATGAAGAAGCAAGTTGTATAGAAAATGCAATAGATGAATTGATCGAATCAGGGGCAAGAACAAAAGATATATCTTTAACTAACGAGAAATTTTTAAGCACTCAAGAAATGGGTGATGAAATAGTAAGTAAAATTTTAAAAAAATGAAAAATAACACAATTTTTATACCAAAAAAAATTATTGGAGAAATAATTTCACATTCATTAAATAATGACCCAAATGAAAGCTGTGGCGTTCTGCAGGGTTCGGGTGTGATAGTTTCAAAATTTCATCCATTAAAAAATATTCATGAGAATCCTCAGAATCGCTATACTTTTGATCCTGTTGAACATCTGAATGTGGAAAAAAAATCTGATGAGGAGGGTGAAGAGATAATAGCCATTTTTCATTCTCATACTCATACTCAAGCATATTTATCTGAAACAGATGTAAAGAATGCTCTTATGTCTGGGTATATACAACAATTTTATATAATAGTTTCTTTAGTTGAAAAGACAAGGCCAGTCCTTAGAGCATACAGAATAAGTGATCAAGGTGATATTACTGAAATTATAGTAGATTTTGATGGCCCAAAATATATTAGTCGTTAATATTATTTGTTAACCACCACTCCATGGAATCTGACAATGCCATCCAGCTAGCTTCAATAATATTGGGTGAAGCTCCTACGGTTGTCCATACAGTTTTATGGTCTGCAGATTCAATTGAAACTCTTACAATCGATTCGGTTGCTTCTGATTCATTTACAACTCTTACTTTATAGTCAGTCAACTTTATTTTACTAAGTTCAGGGTAATAATATGATAATGCTTGCCTAAGTGCTTTATCTAATGCTGCTACAGGCCCATTTCCTTCTGCTTTAGAGTTATGAATTTCATCTTGAACAGAGATATTAATATTTGCTTCACACATAGGTTCCCCAAAATCTTTAGGACTACTTTTTAATGTAACGCTATACTCATTTAGCTCAAAAGGACTCTCGATTAATTTTTTGTATTTTTTTAAGAGCAATTCTAGTGAAGCAGAGGCAGTTTCATATGAAAAGCCACTATTTTCTTTATCTTTTATGATAGAAGTCAATTTTTTTATATCTTCTGGAGAATACTCTTCATATATAAGGAGTTCTTTTAATCTAGATATTATATTACTTCTACCTGCTAACTCCGATACTGTAATATTCGAATTATTCCCGATAACTTCCGGGTTAATATGTTGATATGAATCAACATATTTATTTACTGCTGAAGCATGCATTCCTCCTTTATGAGTAAATGCTTTACTTCCTACATAAGGAGCATATGCAAAAGGTGTACGATTAACAGTATCAGAAACATAATTTGATAATTCAGTTATTTTTTTCAGATTTTCTTCAGAAAATATCTTTATTCCTTTTTTTAATTGAAGGTTTCCTATTATGCTTATGAGGTTTGCATTTCCGCATCTCTCGCCATAACCATTAACTGTTCCTTGGATATGATTAATTCCTTGATCAAATGCTACTAAAGAACAGGCAACCGCAGTGTCTGTGTCGTTGTGGCAATGAATTCCAATTTTTTTTACATCTATTCCAAATTCAATAGACTCATTTACTATATTTCTTATATTTTCAGGTATCATACCGCCATTTGTATCACACAATGCAAGAATATCTGCCCCAGAATCAATTGCGACTCTTAAGGTTTTTAGTGCGTAATCTTTATTTGTGATAAATCCATCAAAAAAATGTTCTGCATCAAATATTACTCTCCTGTTTCTTTGTTTAAGATAAGATATTGTCTCAGATATCATATTTAAATTTTCATCTAAACTTGTCTCAAGAACCTTCTCAACTTGCTTTGATGATGTTTTCCCAACAACAGCTAAAGTTTTTGTTTCAGATAAAAGCATTGCATTAACAATTTGATCTGACTCAATTTTTGAATTAGGCTTCCTTGTGCTTCCAAAGGCACTTATAGTTGAGTTAGATAAATTTTCTTTCTGAATTAACTTAAAATACTCATCATCCTTAGGATTTGAACCAGCATAACCACCTTCAATTGTAGGAATTCCAATCTCATCTAATTTTAGAGTAATATTTATCTTATCTTTTAGTGATAATGAAATCCCTGATTGTTGAGCACCATCTCTAAGAGTTGTATCGTATAATTCTATATTCAATTCATTTCCTTTTAAATTGTAAGAGATAAATATAACATGCCATGGGTTTCTTACACGAATTTCTCATGATTATTTAATTTCATAATATCTGGATTGCCTGCAATAAACTTTCCTGTCCAATTTTTTAATTTTTCGAATGTTTCTTCATCTTTCTGATAATTTGTATTTAGAAAGGAAGTGAATTCTGATTTAGGTTCATAATTATTATCTAGTTCTAATACAACACCCCCCGCTTCTTTAATTAATAATAATCCTGCTCCGAAGTCCCAAATAAATGCTGGCCCTAAAAGTGCAAAACTAATCACACCTTTTGTTAACATTGCCATTTCATAAGCTACACTGCCTATTACTCGTTTATCACCTCTTAACCTAATATTCATAGGTTTAATTTTTCTAGATTTATTTCCAAATATTGGACTAAAGGACGAGTAAGAAGAGATAGCTCCCTCCCCTAAAGAAAACTGCGGATTATTTATATCTATTTTTCTATTATCAATCCATGAACCCTCGTCTTTGGCTGTTGAAAAAATTAAACATCTGTTTTCATTAGGCCAAGGTATCCATATAGATCCAGCTATGGGTTCGGAATTTTTTAATAGCCCTATAGAAATAGAAAAATTTGGTAAGCCATTAGCAAAATTTGTTGTTCCATCAATAGGGTCTATTACCCATGTGAATTCACTAATATTACTTAGACTAGAATCTCCATCTTCTTCCCCTATAATAGAATGATCAGGAAATCTATTAGAAATTTTATTTTTTATTAGTTCTTGGCATCCTTTATCAACCTCTGTCACTAGATTATTTTTTGTATCCTTTGAGAATACTTCAAAATCTTTATCAAAATAATTCATTACAAATTTTCCTGCTTCTTCAGCAACTAAAATACAGAAATTTTTATATTCGAAATTAGATATCAAATTACTCCCTTTTTATTTATTTAAACAGTAAAACAGAATATAATAAATACTATATATAAACTATGATTTAGATTATTTTATGAAAGTTAAATTAAACAGGGACAGCAAATTAGTATCTAGAATGTATTTTACTTGGTTCTTACTTGGAATATTGTATGCATTTTTTATGCTTATACTAAATGCTTTTGGTGTTCAATTTGGTTTTATTGCTTTTATTGTAATAATCTTCGGATCTGTTCAATATTTTATGTCAGATAAAATGGTTCTGTGGTCTTCAGGAGCTAAATTAATTGAAAGACAAGATGATGAAAGGTTGTTTCAAATTGTTGATGAGGTATCTTTGTTAGCTGGAATAAATCCGCCAAAAATAGCTTATATGAAATCAGATATACCTAATGCTTTTGCTACAGGAAGAAATCCAAAGAATTCCTTAGTAGCTGTAACAAAAGGATTAAGAGAAAAATTAAATGACAATGAGTTAAAAGCTGTAATAGCTCATGAAATAGCTCATATAGTTAATGGAGACGTCAAAGTTCTTGCTATTGCTAATTTCTTTGTTACTCTTTCTAGTTTTTTGATGCAAATGTTCTTTTGGAATATGCTTTTTGGTGGACTTGGAAGGAGCAGAGAAAATAATGGGGCAGGGCAGGCAATTTTCCTATTATATATTGTAACTATGATTGTTTATTTTCTTGGACAGCTACTTGTTCTATCTCTTACGAGGTATAGAGAATATGGTGCTGACCATACTGGGGCAAGTTTGACTGGAGCTCCAATCCATCTTGCATCAGCGTTAGAGAAGATTTCAATGTCTTCATTAAAAGTTCCAAATCAAGACTTAAGACAATTTAAAACCGCTAATGCTTTTATGATTATTCCTGCATTAAGCGGCAATGATATTTCTAAATTAATGTCCACACATCCTCCCGTAAATGACAGGATAAGAAAATTAAAAGATCTGCAAAAACAGTTAGGCGACCTTTAATTGTTTTCTAGATTATTCAAGAAGGACTCGCAGATAGATTTATGGAATTGTATGTCATCTATTCAAAGGTTTGAAAATGGTTTTGATTGGATTAATTTTTTTAGGCATTCCAAGATTATGTGCTGGGATAATCAAAATCTAATTGAAGAGTTTTCAAAAAGGGAATTAAAAAAAATTATTTCTGAGGGAGATCAAGGCACAAACACTAAATTTAAATTAATAAATGAGCCAGGTGAAGTAACCTGGGTTATTTTGGAAGATGATAATTTTAGTGATCTAGTTTCCACAACATTCACTGTATTTAACGCTCTATCTCAATTAATAAATATAAATACAGTTATGGGTATTTTATTTAACTTTGAAATAAAAAATTCTGAATCTTATTCATTTCTAAACAATAATCATGATTACTATTTAGTTTTTAATCAAAAGCCCCTAGGATATTACCCTCTTGTTTATGAAAATGATATTAGGCAACCCATTTCCGAATTAGAAATTTTGGATCTCGCTATAAAAGAAGGTCTTAACGTAAATAAGAACCAAGACAATTGGTTTGGCGTTGAGAATATACCTAATTAAATAAATGAAAGTATTAGTTTTATCCAATGATCAAAAAATATTTAATAGAATAAAAGATAAATTTTATTCATATTCTATAAATTCAAAATTTATTTTAGCCACTCATATAGAAGATATTCCTAATGATTTAAGTGGATTAATAATACCTGCCAAAGTGCCTTTAAATTATTTATCAATTTATTTAAAACATGCAAAAAAATATAATTTGAAAACCCTTTTTACTGAACAAGGGATTATATCTATGATCAGTTATTTTAATAATAAAGAGTGTAAAACTAGGAAATTTGAAGGATCAACATCGTCATTCTTAGCATTAGGTTCTAAATTGGCTGAAATAATAGGTGGAGCTGGACCTTTAAATACTAAATATAATTTAAATTGGGAGATTCCAATAAAATTTTTGCCAAATAATTTTTTACTATCTGGAATTAATGCTGGCAATGGCTCCATAGAAGCTTTAGAAATGGTTGGAGAATGGGAAATTATTGGTACTGCATGGCCTATTTTTTCTGAAGAAAAAGCACCTTCCGGTTTCGAAAATATTTTAAGTTGGATTTCCGAATAAATAATTGTAATTTATTTGGGGGATTTTTAACATAAATATAGTAACAATCTAATGTATTTATGGTACTTCCTGAGAGAGACAATATAAGACTTATAGGCATAGAAGAAGAAATGTCTAATTCCTATCTTGATTATGCTATGAGCGTCATAGTTTCAAGAGCATTGCCAGATGTAAGAGATGGCTTAAAGCCCGTTCAAAGAAGAATTTTATATTCAATGTATGACACAGGCATGAGAGCTAATTCTTCATTTAAGAAAAGTGCAAGACTTGTTGGAGAGGTTATGGGTAAATATCATCCTCACGGTGATTCAGCTATTTATGAAGCAATGGTAAGGATGGCTCAATCTTGGTCTATGAGGTACATGCTTGTAGAGGGCCAAGGAAATTTTGGATCAACTGATGGTGATTCTGCAGCTGCAATGCGATATACAGAGGCAAAATTACAGCCAATTTCTGACGCAATGCTTTCAGATATAGAAAAAGAAACAGTTCCATGGAATGATAACTTTGATGCTTCCATTCAAGAACCAAGCACATTGCCTGCCAGGTTACCTAATTTACTTGTTAATGGAGTTCAAGGAATCGCTGTGGGAATGGCAACAAATATGGCACCTCATAATTTGAGTGAGGTTTGTGATGCTGTAATTGAAGTAGTTGATAACCCCGAATGTTCTGTTGAAGATCTAATGGAACATATTAAAGCTCCAGATTTTCCCACTGGTGCTCATATATGGGGTACTGATGGCGTAAGGGCAGCATATGCCACTGGAAGAGGTAGGGTAATGATTCAGGCTGACCATAAGGTCGAGTTTATGAATAAACAAGAAGATAGAATAAGACTTGTTTTCAATGAACTTCCATATCAGGTAAATAAAGCAAATTTGGTTATAAGAATAGCTGAACTATTAAAAACAAAAAAAATTGAGGGTATTTCTGAAGTTAGAGATGAATCCGATAGAAAAGGGACAAGGCTGGTAGTTGAACTAAAAAGAGGAGCAAGTGAATTTGTAGTTCTAAACAATCTTTATAAACAGACCCCATTAAGATCATCATTTTCTATAAATATGGTTGCTCTTGTAGATGGCTCTCCAAGAGTACTTAATTTAAAACAAATTCTTAAATATTATGTTGATTTTAGAGTTGAAATAGTTACTAATCGTGCAGAATTTGAATTAAGAAAAGCTCAAAGTAGAATTCATATTTTAGAGGGGCTAAGAATAGCTCTTCAAAATATTGATGAAGTAATTGAAACTATTAGATCGGCTGATCTTGTTGAAGAAGCTAGAGAAGCCTTAATGTCAAAATTTTCAATGAGTGAGATTCAAGCTCAGGCTGTATTAGATATGCAATTAAGAAGAATAGCAGCTCTAGAAACAGAGAAAATTGAATCTGAATACAATGAATTGAAAGATTTAATCAAAAATTTAAATGAGCTGCTAGGTAGCAGAGAGAAAATATTTGAAGTAATCAAGCAAGAAACCAATGAATTAAAAGATAAATATGGAGATAAAAGACTGACTAAACTTCATAAAGAAGAGCTAGGCCAATGGAATAGGGAAGATGTTGAGCCTCATGAAGAGTCTGTTGTAACACTTAGCAGAAATGGTTACCTTAAAAGAGTCAAGAGTGATACCTTTAGGCGTCAACATAGAGGAGGAAAGGGGGTCAAGGGTCAAAAAATGACTAAGGAGGATGACGTAACACCATACATGCAGATTGCTGATACCCACGACACTATACTTCTATTTACAGACAGAGGAAGGGTATTTTCTTCAAGAGTTTTCGATCTCCCCGCTAATCAGAGCAGAAATAGTAGGGGCACTCCTGTACATAATATAGTTGCTTTAGAAGCTAGAGAAAAAGTGAATGCAATCTTAACTGTTCCTGAAATAAATCAAAAGTTAGAGTCATATATAGTAATGGCTACTAAGAATGGTCGAATAAAAACTATGGATATCTCCAAATTTAAAAATCTGAGAAAATCTGGCTTGCATTCATTTAAATTAAAGTCGGATGATGAACTAGTATCGGTTGCTCTAGCTTTACCTCTCATTGAAGCCGAAAAGAACAATATAATTAAACTAGTTGTGAATAAGAAAAATCCTGATAGAGGAGTTTCTTACGTGCTAGATTCATTAACAGAAATTGATACCGCGGAAATTGATAAAGATTTAATTGATCCTAAGTCAGACAAGAAAGATGCAAATATTCTTAAGAAAGAAGGCGGAAGAAAATACTATAGTGTTGTAGACAATAAAGGCAAAGAAACAGCCGTTAAAATTTATCCAGATATAGTAATGGTTTCAGATGCAGGAAAACAAATTAGATTCCCTGTGGAAAGTGTTAGACCTCAAGGCAGAATTGCTGGAGGTGTTACAGGCATGAAATTAGACCCTAAACAAAAAGTAGTTGCAATGGTTCTTACATCTAAAGATCCAAATAGTTATATTTTGGTTGCTAGCCAAAAAGGTTTTGGAAAACTATCTAAGATGGAGCATTTTAAAGTCCAAAAACAACCTGGCAAAGGCTTGATAACTATGAAAATCACCGCCAAAAATGGAAAAGTTGCTGACGCTCAAGCTGTTAAGCTTGATAGAGAATCAGGAGTTTCTGATAGTGTTTATCTTTTAACTGAGAAGGCTGTAGTTCAAGAAATACCTATGGATGAGATTAGTATATATGGAAGGTCTACTCAGGGATCAACTCTTATGAAATTGCAGCCAGGAGATAAAATTTCTGCTATTCGGGCTGTGTCTTCAGATTCAAACATAAAGGAAGAAGAACCTCAAAAAGGAGATAACAATAAAAAGAGTAAGAAGTGACTTCATTTGAAGAAAACTTAAAGATGTCATGGGGAAAAATCCCTACAGGAGTTGCAGTATTGACCACTTTGGAGGCTAATGGAGATATACACGGCATAACTATAAATAGTTTCTTTTCTTTATCTATTAAAAAACCTTCACTTCTTGTTTCTATATCAAAAAGTGCTAAAAGCCATGATTTAATTGTTAAAGATCGGAAATTTGGTTTGTCTGTTCTTAATAGTGATCAGAAAGAATATGGAGAGTTCTTTAGTAGGAATAGCAAAGAAAAACTCCCTGATAAATTTGATTTAGTTCTAATGGGCCAAGGTATTCATGTTATTAAGAATTCATTGATTCAATTTAGCTGTGAATTAGATTTTATGACATCTGTATCTGATCACACTTTATTTGCTGCAAATATAATCAAAGTTAATTCAAATGATTCTTCTCCACTTCTTTGGCATAAATCTAATTTTTTATGATTTATATATACATTAAGCTTATTGACCTACATAAGATAGAAATGTAAAATTCGGTAGTTAATTTAATCTAGGAAAATATTATGAATGATTATGCTGTAATAAAAACTGGCGGAAAACAGTACCTTGTAGAGCAGGGTGCTAAAATAAGTGTTGAGAAATTAGAAGGAAAGCCAGGGGAAAAAATTACTTTTGATGACGTATTAATGACTTCATTATCTGGAAAAGTAGTTATTGGAAAACCTGTTGTTAAAAATTCAAAGGTTATCGGTGAGATTGAAGAACAATACAAAGGTCCTAAGGTAAAAGGAATTAGATACAAAAATAAAACTAGGCATACTGTTCGAATAGGGCATAGGCAGAATTTAACGTCTGTAGTGATAAAAGATTTAGGTAAATCTTCTACTGATAACAAAAAGACTGCTACGAAAAAAACTAAAGGAGAAAAAGATGGCTCATAAAAAAGGTGGAGGTACTTCAAAAAATGGACGAGACAGCGCTGGTAAAAGACTAGGTGTCAAAGCTTATGCTGGAACTGAGGTATCTGCAGGATCTATTTTAGTTAGGCAAAGAGGAACTAGGGTTAAGCCTGGAATAAATGTAGGAATAGGTAGAGACCACACTCTTTTTGCGTTAATTGATGGAAAAGTTATGTTTGATTTTCATGCCCGAGCCCAAAAACGAGTAAATGTGTTAGCAGAATGAAGAAAGAAATTCATCCAGAATATTTTGATGCAACTGTTTCTTGTATTTGTGGAACCACTTATACAGTTGGAGCTACTCAAAGTGAAATCAAAGTTGAGATATGTAGTAAATGTCATCCTTTTTACACCGGTGAGCAGAGAATTGTTGATACAGAAGGTAGGGTTGAAAGAATGAGAAGAAGATACGGCGTGAAATAACAAAAAGTTGTCTGATTCAAACAATAAAGATTCCCAAATTTCTTATGGAGGCCAAGCCTTAATCGAAGGCGTAATGATTAGAGGAAAAAAGGCTGCTGTATTAGCAGTAAGAAATCCTGACGGTGAAATTATAAAAGAACAAATTCAATTTAGTAGATTTTATAATAGATCATTACTAAAAATCCCTATTTTAAGAGGTATTTTAAATTTAGCTGATAGTCTAGTCGTAGGCACAAGAGCATTAAATTTTTCTGCAAACATTGCTGAAGGAGAAATAGACTCAGAGAAAAATTCAGAAGGAATAAACTTAGCAATTGTAATTTCATTATCTTTAATTATTGCTATAGGAATATTTTTTGTTACCCCTGCATTGCTTTCAAGAGGTTTTCATTATCTAGGTTTTAATAATTTATTAGTATCACTTTTAGAAGGGTTAATCAGGTTAATATTTGTAATAGGTTATATATACTTAATCGGCCTTTCTAAGGATATAAGAAGAGTTTTTCAATATCATGGAGCAGAACATATGGCAGTATGGACTCATGAGGCTGGTGCTAATCTTAGTAAATCAAACTTAAAAAATTTTACTAAAGAGCATCCAAGATGTGGAACTTCTTTTATATTGCTGGTTGTTATGGTAAGCATAATTGTATTTATGCTTTTTCCAAGAGATAACTTAATGCTTTTTGTATTACTTAGAATAATTCTAGTGCCAATAATTGCAGGCATAAGTTATGAATTATTAAAAATTGGAAGTAGGAGCAGGTTTAAGTTAGTAAAGAATTTATTAAATGGTCCAGGAATGCTAATTCAAAAATTAACTACTAAGGAACCAGACGAATCTCAATTAGAAGTTGCAATAGAAAGCATGGAGTATGCTGTTAAGCTTAATGAAAATTAATGCTTTTTCCTTTTTTTAAATTCAGTTTCTATATCATTAAGATTTATTGATTTAGAGGACATTAATGCGAATATGTGAAATATTAAGTCTGCTGTTTCTTCAATCATTCTTTCTTTATTATCAGAATTGAATTCAACAATAGTTTCGCATAATTCCTCAATTACTTTTTGAGAAATATGATCATTTCCTTTAGATATAAGACTTGAAACATATGATTTTTCTTTAGGATTATTTTTTCTGTCTTCGATAATATTAAATATGTCAGAAAAAATATTAGGATTCTGCCAAACTAATTTTTTTAATTCTGATTGATGGAAACAGGAATTTTTACCCGTATGACAAGAAGGTCCTGAAGGTTCTACTTGAATAATTAAAGTATCTTTATCGCAATCTGTAGTTATTTTTTTAACAATTAGATGGTTTCCACTTGTTTCACCTTTTTCCCACAGTTTATTTCTTGATCGACTATAAAACCAAACGTTAGGGCCCTCTAATGTCTTTTTTAATGCCTCATTATTCATGTAGCCAAGCATTAATACTTCTTTAGTTTTAATATCTTGAATTATTGCAGGTATTAANCTGANATCTGAATCACTCATATTATAATCTTACCGGAATCCCCTTNGACTTAAAAAATTGCTTAACTTCTTTAATGCTAATTTCGCCATAATGGAATATTGAAGCTGCTAAAACTGCATCAGACGAACCAATAATAATTGCATCATATAGATCCTCAATTTTTCCAGCTCCACCACTTGCAATAACAGGAACACTTACTTTACTTGAAACCTCGTAAAGAAGTTCCACATCGTAACCCTTTTTATTTCCATCCATATCCATGCTAGTTAATAGAATTTCTCCAGCACCATTATCAACACACTTTTTAGCCCACTCAATAACATCTAAGCCTGTATCATTTCTGCCTCCATATGTAAAAACATTCCAACTGGAGTCAACCCTTTTTGCATCAATCGCAACAACAATGCATTGTGATCCAAATTTACTTGCAGAATCTTGAATCAAATCTGGATTTTCTATTGCTGCAGTATTTATTGAAACTTTATCTGCTCCTGCATACAGTAATTCAGATATGTTGCTTATATTTCTTATGCCGCCTCCAACTGTGAGTGGTATAAAAACTTCTGAGGATACTTTTTCAACTACATCAATAATTGTTTTTCTATTTTCATGACTAGCTGTGATATCTAAAAATACTAATTCATCTGCGCCCTCGTCATTATAGAATTTAGATAAAGTTTTTGGGTCCCCCGCATCTTTTAAGTTAATAAAACTTTTTCCTTTAACAACCCTTCCTTTATCTATATCAAGGCAGGGAATTATTCTTTTTGTAAACATTTATCTCCTAAACATTTTGCAAAGCAACCCTGAGATTAATTTGGCCTTCGTAAATTGCTTTCCCAATCACTACATTTTTGATTCCATAATTCTTTAGTTTTCTAATATGATCAATTTTTGATATTCCACCTGCAACTATAGTTCTATTACCAGCTTTATCAAATAAATTTTTTAAGAAAGAAAAATCAGGATTTGAAAGTGTCCCGTCTTTTTCTACATCTGTAAACATAAATTCTTTTATTCCAATTTTATTCATATTATCGATTAGTTTTTCTGGACTTAGTGAAGATTCTTTTTCCCATCCATTAGTTCTAATTTTATTTTTTTTAATGTCTACCCCAACAATTATTCTGTTATACCCATACTCTTTTAAAGATTTCTCTACTTCTATTGGAGATTCTATGGCGGATGTACCAAATATTACTTTTGATACTCCTAGGTCCATCATTTTTTTACATATAGAAAGATCCCTTATTCCTCCTCCTATCTGAATTTTTAAATTTGTAAACTTTATTATGCTTTTTATTGTTTCTAAATTTTTTTGATTTCCTGTTTTAGCTCCTTGTAAATCAACTATATGTATTTTTTTTATTCCTATTTCATCCCATTGTTCAGTTAATTCAATAGGATCAATGTCATATACAGTTTTTTTTGAATAATCTCCTTTAAACAACCTCACAACTTCGCCATCTATTAAATCTATTGCTGGTATTAAATTCATTTTGCTAAAACTCTTGAAATAAAATTTTTATATATTTCCAAGCCTATTTCTCCGCTTTTTTCAGGGTGAAATTGAGTTGCAAATATATTTTCATATTCAATTGATGAGCATATCTCATCACCATATGTTACTGAAGAGGTAATTATAGATTTATCTTTAGGTTCGCATTTGTACCCATGAACAAAGTAGAAATATTCTTCTACTTTAATATTAGTAAACAAAATTGAGTTAGATTTTATTTTTATAGAATTCCATCCCATGTGAGGAATTTTCATATCTTTATCTTTTTTTATAATTTCTGTTACATTTCCTTTAATTAAATCAAGCCCCTTTAATTCACCTTCTTCTGAATTCGTGAATAATAGTTGCATTCCCAAACATACTCCAAGTATTGGGGTTCCAGTACTAACAATATATTTTATTGGTTCTATAAATTTTGATTTTTGAAGAGAGTCTATTGCTGCATCAAATGCGCCTACTCCAGGAAGAATTACACCATCAATCTCTTTAGATATATCGTTAGGATTATTTATGATTTTGTTTGGGCAATTTAAATAATCAAGTGCTTTTTTTACACTGTGTAAGTTAGCAAAATTATGATTTATAATTCCAATTTTAGGATTATTTGTCATTTTTTTGATTTTCTTATACCTCTTATTTTTTTTGTATTTTTTTCCCTGTCTTCAAGCCTAGCTAAAACAAATAATAAGTCACTCATTCTGTTAATATAAATAATAATATTTTGATTTTCTATTCCTATTTCTTCATTAAGTTTTACAATTGACCTTTCCAGCCTTCGAATAACTGTTCTAGCCATATCTAATGAGGCAGACCCTGAAGAGGTTCCAGGCATTATAAATTCGTTGCCAATATCTATTTTTTTTAAAATTGAATCAATATTTTTTTCAAGTTCAGTAATATTTTTTTTGCCAATTGTATTTATTATTTCTTTAGGTTTTTTTACAGATTTATCCTTGTTGACAGATAATTCAGCTCCAATTTTGAAAAGAGAATATTGAAGTTTATCAACAATTTTCAATACTTCTGACTCTTTGCATTGAGTTTTTGCAAAGCCTAAAGTTGAGACAACCTCATCTACTGTCCCATAGGCATCAACCCTGATGTCACTTTTTGATATAGTTCCACCCATAAATAGGCTTGTATCCCCTTTATCCCCATTTTTTGTATAAATTTTAGCCATTGTTTTCCTTTTATAAGTATAGTTTAACTAATATTAGAGATATAAAGTAATGTATAATAAAATTATAATACAACTATGAATCAAGTACCTGTAAATACAATTGAAATAACAACTAAGGCTGCAGAAAAAGTAAAATCTTTTGCTGAAAGAGATGGACTTGAATCCTTTGCATTAAAAGTAGCAGTTAAAGGAGGAGGATGTTCTGGCCTAACTTATGATCTTGAGATTATTGATAGCCCCATTGATGATGATGAAAAAACAATTAATCAGCATGGAGTAGAGATCAGAATACCAAAAAAATCTTTTATTTTTTTGGCAGGCACAACTTTAGATTTTTCTGATGGACTGAACGGAAAAGGGTTTGTCTTTTCTAATCCAAATGCAAAGAAATCATGTGGGTGCGGAACTTCATTTTCTGTTTAAATGAATGATAATCTAAGCTTTATTTATCAAAATGATTTAGTTGTCACTGAACTAAAAGGGGACGATTTTATTGACTTATTCAATCGCCTTTCTACAAATAATATACCTAATCAAAAAAATTTAATTACCGATTCAATATTCACAAATGAGAATGGTAAATTTATTGATATTGTATCTTTATGGAATTCTAATAAATATACCCTAATGATTTCTCATGCTTCAAATCATGAAAATCTTTTAAATTGGATAGATAAGTTTACTTTTGAAGAAGATATATCAATTAGTAGTCCTCTAAAAAAGAAAATTATTTCGATATATAGTGCAAATAAAAATAAAGATCTGAATATATTTGGTGAAATTAATAAAAATGAAATAATAAATAGGAAATTAGAAGATATTGAAATTACTTTATCACTTACTTCATTCTTTAATGGTCACAAAGTTATAAATTTAATTTTAGATGATGATTCTAAGAGTATTGAATTTATTGAATCTTATATGAATTCTCAGAATATTTTTCAAATGAAAGAAAGTGAATTCAATTCTTTTCGAATAAAGAATATGATTCCTATTTGTGGCAGAGAAGTAAATAACTTATACAATCCTCTTGAAATTGGAATATCTCACATGATTGACTTCGATAAAGGTTGCTATATAGGACAGGAAGTTATAGCTAGACTTGATACATATGATAAGGTTCAGCGGAAATTAATGATTCTTGATAAAAAAAAGGATATAAACATTATCTCATCTAAAGGTTGTTATATTACTTCTTCAGATGATGATTATTGTCTTGCGGTTGTTAAAAAAAATATATTAACTAAGTAGTTAAAGATCGTCCACCATCTATAGTAATATTTTGACCTCTAATCATTTCAGACTCATCTGAACATAAAAAATTAACCAAATCACTGACATTCTTTGCTTCTAATGGTTTTCCTGCAGGAGTGTCATAGTTTTCAATATTTCTTACATCAGAACCTTCAGGGAAAGATTTGAGTGCATCAGTTTTTATTATTCCTGGAGATATAGAATTAACTTTAATACCCTTTTCAGACAACTCTATTGATAAATATTTTGTGATAGTTTCAAGTGCTGATTTTGATACTCCTACTGAAAAATAATTTGATAGTACAATTTTGGATCCTAAACTTGATATATTTATTATTGAGCTTCCACTTGGCATTATTTCACTTAAATTCTTTATAAGAATCCAGGGAGCTTTAGAATTTGTATTAATTACAAAATCCCAATGTTTTGAGGTTATACTCTTTGAAGGCTTGTTTATTCCAGTAGCAGCATTATTGATTAAAAAATCAATCTTTTTAAATTTATCTTTAATGTAATTTGTCATTTCTTCAACACTACTTATGTCAGAAAGGTTGATTTTTATAATGTCACAATTAACCCCTAATTTAATAATTTCATCTTTGGTTTTTAAAGCATTTTTTTTATCTCTAAAGTAAGTAATTAAGATATCACTAGATTCTCCTGCTAATCCTAAAGATATAGCCTTTCCTATTCCTTTTGATCCTCCAGTGATAAGAGATAATTTATTTTTAAATCTTTTCATAACAAATTAAATTGCCATTCCGCCATCAATTTTCACTAATTCTCCTGTCATGTATCTTGCTCTATCTGATGCCATAAAAGCGACCATTCCTGATATTTCGTCAGGTGTTCCAAATCTCTTCATAGGTATCCATGTCATAATGTGATCTTTAAGTTTGTCAGATAATACATCTACTGTTGCGGTTTTAATATATCCAGGAGCTATTGCATTAACTGTTACTCCTCTAGTTGCAACTTCTTTTGCCAAAGAGTAGGTAAACCCATGTATTGCTGCTTTAGAGGCTGAGTAATTAGTTTGACCTATATTACCTCTTATGCCAACAACTGATGTTATATTTATTACTCTTCCCCATCTTTGTTTTACCATAGAAGGAATACATTCTTTCGTGCAATAGTAAGTACCTTTAAGGTTAGTATCTATGACTTTATCAAACTCTTCATCTTTCATGCGCATAATTAAATTGTCAGAAATTATTCCTGCATTGTTCACTAGGATATCCACAGGCCCTAATGAATCTGTAGCATTTTTAATCATTTCTTGAACTGATTTTTTATCAGATACGTTACCTTTAACAGCTTTAGCCTCAACCCCAATATTTAATAAATCTTTCACTACCCTTTCAGCATCATCAGAGTGAGAATTGTAGTTAACGCTTACTGAATGCCCAGCTTTAGCTAACTCCAATGCTATCGCAGCCCCAATACCTCTTGAAGCCCCAGTAATTAATGCATGTCTTTTTTTGTCATTCATTATTAACACTGCCCCTAACTTCTTCTAGCTCTTTTTTTAATTGATTAATATAGTCTTTTTTTGATAACCATGAAATAGTTTTAATTCCATTATAAACTGCAGTTGGGCTTGAAGCTCCATGTGCAACAATTGCAATTCCATTTACACCGATCACTGGCCCACCTCCAAACTCTCTCATTATATTTGTATTTTTTGAAATGGAATTAATTATTTTTTCATGCTTATTGTCTGTAATATTTTCTTGTATGTATTGATTTATTACATGCCCAATACCTTCTATTGCTTTTAAAATAATATTTCCAGTAAATCCATCACAGACAATAACATTCACTTTACCTGTAGCTATGTCATGCCCTTCCACATTACCAAAAAAATTAAGGCTAGATTTTTCAAATAACTCAAAAGACTCTTTGACTAGTTTATTCCCTTTATTTGACTCAGAGCCATTACTTAATAATCCAACAGTAGGGTTTTCAATATTGTATAATATTTTTGATTGACTAATTCCTAAAGCTGCAAAATCTATAAGTTGTTTTGGAGTAGGGTCTACATTTAAACCTAAATCTAAAATTAATGTTTCTGGAGAAAAACCAAAAATTGGTCCACCTACACATGGTTTACTTAACCCCTCAAACATACCTAATATTCCCGCAGAAGATGCAAATGTTGCCCCTGAATTTCCTGAACTAATAAATCCATTTGCAATACCTTTTTTTACTAATCCAGAACACACATTTATTGATGCATTTGGCTTCCTTTTTACTGCCATAGCTGGTTGTTCTGTATCAAGAATCGCACCTTCGGAAGGTATTACTGATAATTTATCTTTGTTATAATCTTTATCATGTAATAGTTTTTCTAATTCCCTAGGCTCTCCGACAAGAAGTATTTCAATTTCAGTTTCATTAAGAGCTTTTATTGCTCCGTCTATATTATTTACAGGAGCATCGCCTCCCATTGCATCAACAGCTATCTTCATTATTCACTCCAATGTGCAGTTCCTGAAATAAGTACATTTCCATCATTATCACTACACATTACTTCACAAGTTATCAAAGTTCCATTATTATCTTTAACAATTTTACTTATTTTGCCTTTAGTGGAAATTGATTCTCCTACCCTTAAAGGATTTTTAAATTTTATTTTTAACTTCCCTGATTTAGCCCAATTTAAACCTATATTTTTAATTAGCATTTCTGAAATAGAGGATATCAGGAACATTCCATGAACAATGGTTCCTTTGAAATCGGTATTTTTAGCATATTCTTCATCTATGTGGATTGGATTTTGGTCACCAGAAGTATTAGCATAATTTATTACCATTTCTTTAGTAATAACTTTTTCTACCGACTTTAATTTTGTTTCTTCTATCATGATAATGGGACTAGTAATGTTGCATTAGCGTGACCTAATATTTTTTTTGATTTAGTGTATTTAATATTTACTATAACTATCCCTCTGCCTCTTATTTCTTTAATAGAATCTAGGAAAGCTCTGCAAGTTAATTTGCTTCCTATTTTTATAGGGGTAGTTATTTCAATTTCTTGAGATGTGTGTATAGATCCATTTGGAATAGGAAATTTTTCAAGAAAATATTTTAAAGAAAGTGTAGCCAATTCAGTAGGGAATACATATTGATAATCATGAAAATTAATCCCGCATGAATTGTAATAGTCAAAAATATACTCTTCGTTTAATTCAATATCAAATTCACATAATTGATCTTTAATTTTAAATTTATCTAAGTACATTTTTAATCTAATGTTTCCTCAATAATTTTATCAAGGGATTCTTTATCTATTGGACCTATATATTTTTTTACTATATCTCCCTTTTTATTAATAAAAAATTTTTCAGGCAATGCTTTAACTCCATAGTTAATTGCATGCTTCCCATCTTTATCCAGTGTTACATCGTATTGGAAATCATATTTTTCAACAAAACTTTTTATAGATTTATCATTATCCCAAAGAGCGATTCCTATAAATCTTACATTTCTATCCTTCCAGTATTTATATGAATCTGAAAGAACCTTTGCTTCTTGGATGCAAGGTGGGCACCAAGATGCCCAAAAGTCTATAACTAATAATTCTTCATCTATTAGTTGCTCAGTTAATTTGTTTCCATATATATCATCGCCTTCTATAGGCTTAAATTTATTAAAATTTAAAGAAACTTCACCTGAAACTTCATTCAAACCAGGTCTTCCTTGTTGCCCTCCAGTATTGATAGTTGAGATTATTATAATTATAAAAAAGCCTATAATAATTAATGCAACTGAAGATGCTAATAATTTATTCAAAATTTCCCTTTAATTCTTTCTTTATAGCTTTTCCTTAAAATATTGTATTCTTCTTCGTTTATATTATTTTTCTTAAATCTCTCATCTAAATCTATAATTTTTGAAATTAAAACTTCATCAATATTGTTTGTGCTATTTTTATTAAGTAAAGAGTTTTTGTATATAGCAAAAACACCCAAAATAAATAAAATTAATGCAGATGAACTTCCAATTAATACAGATATAGTATTTTTTTCAACAAAGTATGAGAATTTTGAAAAAATACTTGGAGTTGCTATCTTATTAATCTCTATATTTAATATATCTCCCTTTTTTATATCATCGCCACTAAGGACTTCATATTTTTTTTCATCTACTTTAGTTGCTTCCTTAGTTAATATTTCATTATTATTTATTTCTGTTTTTTCTGGTGCTAATAATTTAAATTTTTTAGCTCCAAAAGGAAGTCGAACATTGTAGTTTAATGCCGTAGTATTTCTTGGCATAGAATAAGAATATAGAATCTGATGTTGACCAGGAGGCACAGGATTTGATAGAGCAAACCCAGTTGGTATTTGCATAACATTTCCTGGCGGCAAATCGCTATCTACTGATAGATTTTCAAAATTTTCAGGCAGACTAAATCTTAATAAATTTAATCCTGATAAATTTGGGTCAGATAGATCTGCATAAAAAGTTTTGTCCCCCGTATTTTCAAAAGATATAAGTCCTAATATAGAAATTACATTAGAATCAGGCGATAAATGAGGAATCATTATTGAATAATCTATTACAGAAATATTTTCTGGTACAAATTCCCTATCATATACAATTATTTCTATTTCATATTGATCATCAATTTCTTCTAAAAAAACTATTGTTGGGATTTCTTCATGACTAATCATTAAAAAATATGTGAATGATTCATCAATTTTAAAATTAGAAAATTTAAACTCATTAAAAGTTTTTAGTGAATCAACCTCGATCAATTCTGTAGAAGAATTCTGGGTTCCCATAAGCTTAATAGTATATTCAGTTACCTTATTTTTATCTGTTCCATTTATGATAGTGCCATTAAGATTAATTTCACCATCGTACATTTCTAGATGATCAGCAACTAAAAAATTTTCTTGCCCAGAAATAAATACAAGGATAGAAAAAATTAAAATGAATGCATTATTTTTTATTTTCATTTTTTTTTGATTTTATTAATTTTTCTATTGGATCAATTTTAGGAGAAATATCATCTAAATTTTTAAATTCTATATTTATCATTTGATTAACTTCAGATGATAATTGGCTATGTAAATTTTTATCCAATACCCCGCTTGCCAATTCATTATCTAATTCAAGTAACAATTTTTCCTTTCTTGTTTTTAAATTTAATTCTCTTATTAGAGGATCTTCTAAATTATTTTGAAATATAAATGGGTATATTACTAAAAATATGCAAATAATTAATATTAATATTAGCAGTAAATATAACATTATTTTTCCTTTAACAATTTATTTGGCCACAATGATATTAGTGTACCTAAAATGAAAATAGGTCCACCGATCCACATCCACCAAACAAGTGGATTGATACTGATAATAATTTTCATTTTTGATTCACTAATAAAATCTGAAGGAATAACATATAGGTCCTCAACAGGATTGCTGTTTATTGCTGCTCTTATTGAAGCCATATTAAAACTTGGGTAAAAAGTGTTGTTTCCTTCCATTATAGATATCAATTCATCTTCTTTATTTGTTACAGAAAATGTAGCTATTTTTTCCCTTCTATCATTGAACTCATTATTTCTTATTTCAATTAATTCAACTTTATAGTTTCCTATATCAATTTTTTCTCCTATAGAAATTACTTTATCTACTTTTATTTGATAAAAGTTAATACCAATAACACCTAGTGCTACCAATAAAATGGAAATATGAACAATGTATCCACCATACTTATTTTTGTTGTTCAAGATTAGTTTAAAAAAGGAAATAAACCATGGCACTCCCCCCTTTGTAAGCCTAAAAGATCCTTTTAACCATTCAATTAAAATTGTAGAAATTACAAGCATTAAAACTGAAAGAGAAAGCGAAGACATTATTGGCCTAGAAGTAGTAATTAATAAAATAATAAATAATATAACTGCTAATGATACTGGAAGTAATAAATTAGTCTTTAAATTTTTATTTGAAGTTTTTCTCCAGGAGAGGTTTGGACCAATTCCCATTACGAATAAAAGTGCTAGAATTACTGGCCCATTTACTGAATTGTAATATGGTGCTCCTACTGTAACAGTTTCATTTGCAAAAACCTCTGATATTAGAGGAAAAATTAATCCCCATAAGGTAACAAAAGTGATAGCAACTAAAAAAAAGTTATTTATTAAAAATGCTGACTCTCGAGAAAGAAATGACTTTACATTATTATCACTTTTTATCTTATTGCTGTTTAGCATAAATACAATTAAGCAAAAAATAGCACTGAAAATCATAAAACCTAAAAATACGTATCCTAGCGTAGATGCAGCAAAAGAGTGCACGGAAACAACAGGGCCTCCTCTATTGATAAACATTCCAAATTGAGCTAATACAAATGCAAGAAAAATTAAGATTACATTCCAAACTCTAAACATTCCTCTTCTTCTTTGAACTATAATTGAATGGATAAAAGCAGTCATGATTAACCATGGCATTAAGCCAACATTTTCAATTGGGTCCCATACCCAATAGCCTCCCCAGCCTAAAATTGTGTAAGCCCACCAAGAGCCAAGTAATAATCCAACACCTAAGATTGACCATACTAATAAAGAAGTTGTTCTTACATAATCTAAGCCATCATTACGAAATTTTCCTGTAAAAACCATACTTACTATTAACGAAAAAGGAATTGAAATCGTAGCTAATCCAGCCATCAACAAGGGAGGATGAGAGAACATCCCTGGATGAGCTAGTAACGGATTGATGCCCCTTCCATCTTTAGGTATATTTTCAAAAGTTTCAAAAGGATTAGCTAGCAAAACCATTACACCAACAAAAAATAAGAGAAATCCAGATAAAATTGAAACTAAATATGGTTCAGCGTCATTTAATTCTGATGGAAGAAATAATAGTGTAAAAAAAGATGCAACAGAAATTATAAATCCTATATATAGTAAAGATCCTTCATTTCCAGCATACATTGCAACCCAAGTATAAATTGGATTCATGGATAGGCTGCTATGATTAAAAACATATTTAATAGAGAAGTCTCTAGTAACAAAGGCATAAACTAAGCAAGCAACAGATAAACCTAATGTAATTAATGTGCAATAACTTGCATTTTTGCAACTTTTTAAAAGGATATTGCTTGAAACTCTTACACCAATTAATGAACCAATAATTGAATAAAGGCATAAATTTAGTGTAAGTATTAATAAAGTAAACCCAAGGCTAGAAACTGTCATTATTAGACCTCGTACCCATATTTTTTCTTAAAGAATAAATAGTAATTGTTGAAGATATTATTATTATCAATATTGGTGCGATCCATATCGTTAAATTAAATCCTTTAGGTATCGGGTTTGATAATATTTCTTGTCCGTATCTTTCTTCAAAATATTTTAAAATTTCTTTATCTTCCTTTCCATCTTTTATTTGATCTCTAATCATTTTTTTCATGTCTTCAGCTATTGAAGCTTGAGATTCTGCTATTGTTTGTCCATCACATATTGGGCACATTATTTGAGAAAATAAATTATATTCTCTGTTATTTGTTTGATCAGTATTTGAAATACATGAAATTAGAATAAATAAAAATGATATTAATAGTATAATTATTTTACTACTTATGATTGATTTGCCCATATAAGAATGATAACTTAATTTTCAATTATTAGGACTAATTTGAGTTAGATGTAATGCCATTTTCTTCATCAACAATATAATTGATGATTTGGCTTCTTTGCTCTTCTGTGAAAACCCATAAAAAGCTAGGCATAGGCCCTAGAGCAATAGATCCTGATTCCATTTTTAGCATGTATTCAAGTCTGTTAATTGCCTTATCTTTGCCTTGCAGTCTTTCGGCTAGATTATGTAGTGCTGGAACAGCTTTATATGCTCCCATCCCTGAACCTGGAACTTCGTCAGTTGGTGTTGTTGCATAAAAACTATCTTCAGAAGATATATGAGGTGCTACCGTACCATCACCCATCCCTTTATTCCCGTGACAGAAAGAACAATTCACTCTATATAATTCTGCTCCAATTTTTGGGTCATATGTAAAATTTGAATCCATTTCTAAAACTGACGCAGAGTCATTTACTCTTTCATTTGGAGTGACAAATGGCTCAGCATTAGCTAATGATTCTAATCTAGGTGATTCTTGATTTCTGTAAGCATATGAATAATGCATTTCTGAAAAAATTTCTATCGGATAAGTTCCTCTTTGCGTTATTCCGCTTTGGCATGTAGGAGCCAATATTATCAAAGAAAGCAAAATAAAAAATAAGGAATGCTTCTTATTAAATTTTTTTGTAAATTTTATCAATTTATCTTCCTGATGATTTTATCTCCATTGCCCCAGATCCATTAAATGCTCTTTCTGCAGTTTCTTTCTTATCGCTTGTGCATACTAAAGAAACTCCTATTAAACCCTCAGTAATTCTGGTGTCATATACATTCATGGAAATATTTGGCAATCTTGATTCAAATAGAATTCCAATAACAGTTGTAATTACTGCTGATAACATTGTCATTTCATACATAATTACTAACATTGCAAAAATAGATAATATTGGTTTTCCTCCTGTAACAAGTGGATATACTATTTGAGTTGTAGAAGTGAGAAATACACTAAGTGTAAGACCAACGATTGCTCCAAACAGTGGAAACCTGAATAATCTGTGTTGAGGAACATGTTCTCCAAAAGCTCCTTCTGGATAGGGTGTTCCAGTTAAGACATCAAAGTTATTTGAGTCAAATCCTGCTTCACTTAAGGCATCTAAGGCATCTGCTGCTGAATCAGGATTATCGTATAAACCTAACATACTTATTTTTGACATAGTAATTTCTCCTTCACTCTCTAATTACCATAGGGACAGTTGCACGCCCTACTTTCATTTCAGTAGTAAATACTTGACTTTCCTTAGCTTCAAATAAGGGAACTAATGGAAAAAATCTTGCAAATAAAAGCATGAGAAAAGAAACCCATGCAAAAGACCAAACAAGTATTACCCACTCAACAGGACTTGGCCAGTAACCTTCCCATGTATAAACGAACACTTGTTTTCTTGCTAGGCCTGGAACAATTATTAAAAATCTTTCAAGCCACATTCCAACATTAACTAATATGGATGTCCAAAACATTATGGCAATATTATTTCTGCAGCTTTTAAATAACCAACAACCAACTGGAATCACATAACCTGTTAATAGAAACGTAATAAATATTAGATTCCATGGCCATGTAAATATTTGAAGTTCTCTTAATGCAATTTCAGGTGCATCTCTACCATATAAAGAAAATATTAACTCTAGGAAAGTAAAAGCTAACCATGCAGTTGCAACAATTATTAGTAGTCTAGCTAGTGCATCAAAATGCTCAGGCCTTATATAGTTATTCCACTTCCAAAGCCATCTCATTAAGCACATCATAGTAACAACTGCAGAAACCCCAGAATGAACAGCTCCTATAACAAAGTAAGGAGCAAAAATAGTTGAATGCCATCCTTCAACTGCAGGCGTAACGGCAAAGTCCCAACTTACAATTGAGTGAACAGAAACGAAAATCGGCAGCATTAGAGCTGATAATAATATTCCTGCTACAACTTGCAATTGCCATTGCCTTGGATTTCCTCTCCAACCAAGAGCAAGCATAGAATATATAGTTTTTTTAATTCCAGTAGTTCTGTCTCTCAAAATAGCCAAATCTGGTATTAGAGCAACAAATAAAAATAATGTACTTCCTGTTAAATAAGTCCCAATAGCAATAGGATCCCAAAAAAGTGGTGATCTAACATTCGGCCAAATTCCTCTAGCCCAATCATATGGTATTAACCAGTATGCTATTCTCCAAGGTCTTCCAGCGTGCATAAGAGGGAAGAATAATGCGGTTAATAGAGAGAATACAGTTAATAATTCAGCTGCTCTTGTAACAGGCCTTCTCCATTCTGCCTGAGTAAGCCTCAAAATTGCAGATATCATAATTCCAGCATGACTTATTCCAACCCAGAAAACAAATGTTGTAATAAAAAGACCCCAATATACTGGCCTGGCCAGTCCGGTAACTCCTAATCCTCTGTTAAACATATAAAGAATAGTTGCAAATCCAATTAGAACGCCTACCCCCAAAACCCCCATGACTGGATAATACCATTTAGGAGTTGCTAGATTTCCATTAAGCAACTCTCTATTTATTTGTTTTTCGTCTAGTTGTCGTCTCTGTTGCATTTTTTAATCCGGTTTTCCAACAGCATAAACTTCAGTTCTATGGAACTTGATATGCCTAGTTAATAATATAGACTGATGCCTCTCCCAAATTGAGACAACAGGTATAAGTCTTGTAGTTAATAAAATCGCAAATATTCCAAGAGATATGAATCCTATAAAAATACCTATATCCAATAGATTTGGAGCGATCATGTTTTCAGGTATTTCATCAAGAGGAATATATCTTTTATGAATCATTTCATCGCTATAAACTTGCCATGAGATAACATATAAACGAATTCTATCTAATATACTCCCAATTAATACAATTGCAGCTACTACAGATAACATTGCAGGACTATATCTGACTGGATTCCAAATAATTATCCACCATGGAACAATAAAGCTTAGCAATAGAGTTCCGATAAAAATTGGCATATAAGGACCATTTACTAAAATTGCTATAGTCATTTCGTTAATTGCAGATTTTCCATACCAAAATATCATAAATGCACATATAAAGAAGTAGAACCAGAAAATAGTTGTTGCAAACATTAATTTTGATAGTGCCCAAAATTGATCAATTCCTATGTGGTCTTCAAGGTTCCAGTATTTTCTAAATAGAAATAATCCAATTATGACTGTAGCAACTCCTGACTGAATTCCAGTTGCTGCATGGTACATTGGGTATATAGCATCTTTCCATCCCGCTACTAATTCAAGACTGAAACATATACTGTAAATTATATGAACAAATATCAAGAACATGAAATAAAATGTCCCCATCATTCCAATTCTTGCTCTCAAACTTATCCACTGTCTCTCAGTGCCAATAAATCCTCTCGATAAAGATTTTCCTAATCTTTGTCTCCACCCTGAACTATGATCACGCATTATAGATAAATCAGGTATCGAGGTAACCCATAACAATGCTAATCCAATAAAGAATAATCCAATTACTGCAATGCCAAAAAAAACATGAGGTGTATAAATATTAGCATCAAACCAAATTGATCTTCTTCGGATTCCATCTACTACTAGGGGAGGCAAAGCAAATATTAATGGTATTGCAAGTATAGATGTAGATATTCCAGCTAAAGTAAACATTGTAGCAATCCTAGATACAGGTCTATGCCAATCAGCTTTTGCAATTGTAGGAGCTATTGCAACCATTGGAGCTGTGCCAAATACTCCTAATAAAAGTGAAACTATAGCTGCATAATATCCCCATCCCGATTTAGTTTCAAAACCAACAGTAGTTATTTTTAAAATGAGTGAAATTATTCCAATAACAGACAATACACCAAATATTCCAAAAATCAGCTTAAATTTTCCGCTAAGAGATTCTTTAGTTGTAGGAACCAAAGAATTAGTAGCAGAATTGAATTTTTCAGTATTGTTAGTTACTGGTACCTCAATCACTAATGCCCCCCTTCCTTGCTATGAGTATCAGTGTCTTCATCGACTTTTGCTAAATACCACACATTGCTATTAGTTTTTAAATGGTCTAATAATGTGTAAGATCTTTTATCATTTTTCATTTTATTAATTTTACTATTTGGATCTTTCTGATTACCAAATACCATGGCGTCAGTAGGGCATGCTTGAACACATGCTGGACTAATGTCCCCATCCATTACTTCGTTATTATCTCTTTTAGCTTTTCGAGTACCTCGCCTTATTCTCTGAATACACATGGTGCATTTTTCCATTATCCCTCTGCTCCTAACTGTTACATCAGGATTCAGTTGATTTTGGAAAGATTCTGGCCATTCTGGTTCCCAATAATTGAAAAACCTAACTAAATAAGGGCAACCATTCGCACAATACCTTGTTCCAACGCACCTATTGTATACCTGTACATTAAGGCCTTCCACAGTATGATAGCTTGCATAAACAGGACAAACTGGTTCACATGGAGCGTTATCACAATGCATGCATAGAATAGGTATAAACTTTGCTTTTACATCAGGGAATTCACCTTCCCAGTACCTTTCTACTCTTATCCACTCTATTCCTCTTGCATCTTTGAAGTTATCTTCAGTATTAATTGGAATGTTATTTTCAGCCTGACATGCTAAAACACATGCTTGGCAACCTGTGCACTTGTCAATATCAATAGCCATTCCCCATTTAAATTTACTTTGTTTTTCTGCTACCATTTTTCCTTCTTACTAATGACTTTCTTCTTCATTATGTTTTTTATCATTAAAGTGATCACCAAATGTATGATCAAGATGTTCTTCGTGAGCTCTATGGAAACCCTCTTCGGCTGACTCATTTGGCCCAACTGTCAAAATTGGAACTCCAGGTTCTACTGCTATGGCGGGAACCGTTCCTTCGAATTTTGAAATCTTTTTCTTATTTTTTGTTTTCTCAATTGAAACTGAAGTTGAATTCCAAGGCACATTCCCGTCTTCATTGAGCTTAGATACATCAATCAACTCAACGATATTTGAGCCTCTTTCACTGGCATATCTAGTAAAATTTTGTTTTCCTAATCCTATAGGCACAGAAACAGAGTTGCTAGGAACCCCAGGATGAAGATATGCTGGCAATTCAATTGAACCTGAATTTGATGTGATTTTTAAAATATCGCCCTGCTTAATTTTTAAACCTTCAGCAGTTTTAGTATTAATTTCTACCCAGCTATCCCAAGTAATAGAAGTCAAAGGATCAGGCGAACCTTGGGCCCATGGGGTTGACATTGAATTTCCATCTCCAAAAACATGCGATTTAAAAGGAATCAAATGAAAATTATTATTTCTATTTATATTTGTAACTACATTTGAAATATTAATTTTTGGATTTTTAGGCCCTGAAGATTTCTTGTTTACATTCCACCATCCTCCTCTAGCCATAATACCTTTGAAAAAATCATCAGAATTTGAAGCCACAATTGAAGAATTATTATACGAACTACTTTCATAAATTTTATTTGAAATTTCTTTGCATAAATCCATGTAAGTTAGCCCGGAAAGACCATTTTCCATTTGAGAAAGAAGGACATTGTAGAAGCTTTTCGAATCATATAATTTTTTTGACCCATCTCTTGTGTAAGGTGCTGAAGCGACTGGTTGTCCAAAAGCAAATACTTGATAGCCAGTTCTAGGCTCAGGAATATCAGATCCCCATGATTGCATACTTGTATTATCTGGCAAAATTAAATCGCATCTTTCAAGCGTGTCATTAATTATAGTTCCAAATCCTATTGACATTTTTGAGTTGTTAAATGCCTCCGTTGTAACTGATTTTCCTGGAATCTCATTTAACAAATCCACGCCTCTAACGATAATTAAATCTTGGCTTCCTGATTTCCAATTTTCAATTTCTTCATTCCAGTAATCTAAAGAATTCCACGATGAAGATTGTGGAAGATTAAGGGTCTCTCCATTAATTTCGATATTATCAAAAACATTATCAGGATTTAGAATTATCCCGCCTTCTTTATTAACTGATCCTGTTAAGTAATTTAACCCCAAAACTAAAGAATTTATACTCTTAGAATTAGGATATCCGGAAGTTGCTCCTCCAGATAAAAATAATATTTTAGAATGGTCATTACTTTCTAAATGAGAAATTAATTTTTCTGTGAGTTTTTCCAATTTATGATAATCAATCCCTGTGGCTGACCCTACAGATTTTGCATCAAGAGAAGCAGATGAATTGTTAAGTTCAGAAATATCTGATATTCCTGTTAGTTCCTTAAATTTATCTATATTAGCGGAATTACCCTTACCACTTTTGATAATTTGATCTGCAATCATAAGAGCTATTAGCCCTTCTCTTCCAGGGTCACTGCAAAGCCAAGTGTCAGCAGCAGCAGCAGTTAAGGACATTCTTGGTTCTATTTGAATCATATATCCTCTATGATCTTTGCCTCTGAAATTTCCGAATTGGTTTTCATATTCTACTGGACCCCATGTTCCAAGAAAATCGAGGCCAAAAGATATAATTAGATCTGAATTTTTTATGTCAAAGTACGGCAAACTTTTTGTTCCGAATACTTCTTTTGATGATTCATACATGGAGTAATCATGCAGAGATGATAATGTTAGATGCTTCAACCCTTTTTCATTAGCAAATTGATCAATAATACCTTTATTCATTCCTCTAAGTGATTTTGTAATTATTGATTTATTTCCTTTTGCTGACAATGACTCTTTAATCATTAATTCAGCCTCTTTCCATGATATTGGCCTATGGTTACCTGAACTTGTTTTTCTATATAATGGTCCTGAAATTCTGTCTGGATGATATAGAGTTTGTATCTCAGTTTCTGTTACAGCTCTGTGCTTTCCTAATGTGTTTGGAAAATCAGGATTGCCTTCAATTTTTTTAGCCCTTCCTTGCATAATTCTTACAATTATACTTTCGCCATGCTCAGAAGTATCACTGGTAGTCGCATACCAATTGTCTTCACCCTTAACATAGTCTTCTGGCATATCTACAGGACTTTGAATTATATACTCTTGTTCTGGGACTCCACATGCTTCAAAAATAACTGCACCTAGTGCTGTTCCACCCAAAAGCCCCATAAACTTTCTTCTTGAAACTTTATTACTTTTTGTATTATCTAGTGATGACATGTTTCACATCCTACTGAAGCTTCATTTGCCCTATGACAAGCAACACATTGCCCCATTTTTAATGGCTGGTCTTGCCATACTTGTTCCATTCCAGCTACATTTCCATGACAAGTTGAGCATACTTGAGATATTGCTACTGTGCCATCAGGCAAGGTCTTAAAACCTAATGGTTTATTTTGTATTGCATCTGGATTTTCAGTTAGATACCATATGTGAGGAGCATGAACAAATCTTACATGGTCTGGCATCCTGTGAACCCTTTCCCAGTTTATTGGCGACTTAGTTTCTTCATATAATCCGTAATTTCTTAAAGCTTTAAGATCAGCATTTGACTGTTCACCTATAACTCTGTGGCATGAAACACAAAGTTCTACAGGAGGAACTCCAGCCCATGCTTGTTCTGAAACTTGTTTATGGCAGTAAGTGCAATCCATTCCTAGCCCTTCCATGGCAGTTCCGTCATCATTTATTCTTGGCTGACCAGATATGCTCATGTAAGGTTCTCCGGTTTCTGTATCAACCAAAGGTCCTACTCCCGCATGTATAGTGTGTGGAAAACTAATTGGCTGATCAGGACTTTGATCAAACCCTAAAACTGGCAAAGGGTTTCCTAGCCATGCTGTCATAACAAATGCTTGAATAAAACTTAAAACTGCAAAAATACCCAAGCCACCTAAAGCAAGTACTGGAGCTAGTAATTTTAACCAAGTCGGTGTTGTTTTATCCTTTTCTTTAATTATTTCTACTATACCTGCGGCTAGGTAGAGAGGAGCGTATAAAATGTCTAATAATTTTTTCAAAATATATAACTATTGCCAAAAATTCGGGTAAATATCTGATATTACTCCTAAAGATAAAGAAAGTGCGTATAGAAAAAGAGCTACATCTGCAATGAATGCTAATGTGCCAATAACATACAAGGGCATCCTGAACTTATTAAATTTCTCACTTAAAGTGCCTGAATCAACCGCTGACGGTATTACAGCATGAGCAATAACAAGAGATGGTGCGGCTATTAGCGCCAATAATAGGCACGCCCACATCATTCTAAGCGCATTTAACCTAGTAACCCAATCGTCACTAGTTAAAATTCCTGGATCCAAATTTTTCCTTCACTAAATGAATAAAATTTCTAGAGAAAAGCTAACACAAGTTAGGTTTCATCGTCAACCTAATTTTAGATTAAATCAAACCTTTTTAAAAGAGATATTTAAAACTATATATACATGACTAAAATGGTATACTTTAATAAAAATAAGATTTGCTTCTTAAGGATGTTTATTTATACTAATCATTATTATTCAAAATAATTAAGTATTATCTAGGAAATAGGGCATAGATTATGAAAGATGATTTTCAAAGCAGAAGAGATTTTATTAAAAAGTCGGGGATCTTATTAGCAGTCTTTGCAGCTGTATCTTCTATGTTGAAGCCCGGGAAATATTTATTTCCCTCTAAAATAGATTCAGACTCTGCGTTTAATCCTAGAGATCCTCAAAATAAACTGTAGAAATAAAAAGGGTAAATAAATGGAAAAAGAAAAGCTTCAATGGCTTTTTGAATCAATGTACAGAATAAGAAGGTTTGAAGAAACTATGCTTGAACAAACCTTCAAAGGTAAATCAATGGGTGTTACGCATAGTTCTGATGGACAAGAAGCTGGTCCAGCTGGTGTTTGCGCTCACTTAACTGATAAAGATTGGATTGGGTCTACTCATAGAGGGCACGGTCATTGCATTGCGAAAGGTTTAGACACAAAAAAAATGATGGCAGAGATATTTGGGAAATCTACTGGGCAATGTAAAGGAAAAGGTGGATCGATGCATATTGCAGATTTTTCTAAAGGTATGTTGGGCGCAAATGCTATTGTTGGTGCAAGCATTCCTCTTGCAGTTGGAGCTGCACTAAGCTCAAAATATAATGGCACTGAAAATGATTCTGTAGGAGTAGCTTTTTTTGGGGATGGAGCTACTGGCCAAGGTGTTTTACACGAGAGTATGAATCTGGCATCAATATGGAAATTACCAGTTATTTTTGTTTGTGAAAACAATCATTATGCAGAAGCAACTCCGGTTGAGTATGCAGTATCAATTGAAGATATTTCTGATAGAGCTGCGGCTTATTCTATGCCTGGTGTTACTGCTGACGGGATGGATGTTTTTGATGTTTATGAAGTAGCTGGAGAAGCTGTAAATAGAGCTAGAAAAGGCGATGGCCCTACGTTAATTGAATTGAAAACCTTCAGATACCATGGTCATTTCCATGCTGATGATCCAAAAAAATATAGAACTCCAGAGGAAGATGAAAAATGGAAAGACAGGGATTGCCTAAAAATATTTGAAGAGAAAGTTATTGCAAATAATTCTATGGATTTAGAGAGTATAAAAAAAATAAAAGATTTAATTGATACTGAAATGATAGAAGCAGTAGAATTTGCAGAAAAATCTCCAATGCCAAATATTGAAGAACTTTACAGTGACGTTTACGTAAAATATAAGGATTAAATTATGACTTTTGATTATTCACAAACCTTTAGAGGATCATCCGGATTGCCTAACACAGATAATATTCCTGGTTCTGAGATGAGATATAGAGACGCATTTAACTTAACCTTAAGACAAGAACTGGATAGGGATCCATCTGTATTTGTGATGGGAGAAGACATTGCAGGTGGAGCAGGTAGATTTGAAAAAGATGGAGAAGTTTCTTATGAAGAAAAAGATGGATTCAAACCTCTTGATGCGTGGGGAGGACCTTTTGCAGCAACCAAAGGTTTAATTCAAGATTTTGGAACTGACAGAATAAAAGATACTCCTATATCAGAGGCAGGTGTTTTAGGCGCAGCCATTGGAGCCGCTCTAACTGGAACAAGACCAGTAGTAGATTTAATGTATTTTGATTTTGTAACTGTAGCTTATGACCAATTGCTATCTAATGCAGCAAAAAGTAGATATATGTTTGGTGGGCAAACAAAGGTTCCTTTAACAATGTTTGCCAGATCTGGAGCTGGGACTGGTCATGCTGCACAACATTCTGAATCTTTCTATTCTATGCTTGTTCATATACCTGGATTAAAAGTTGTTGTTCCTTCTGACCCTCTTTCAGTAAAAGGGCTTTTATCTGCCTCAATAAGAGATGATGATCCTGTATTTCTTGTAAATGATAAAAAACTTATTAATTTGAATGGATTTGTGCCCGACCAAGAAGTTGTATTTGAACTAGGCAAAGGAAGGTATCTTAAGCGAGGTTCAGATGTAACATTAATAGGGATGGCCTACACTTCTGAAATATGTAGAAAAGTTGCTGAAAAACTTGAAGAATCTGGAGTAAGCTGTGAGGTTGTTGATATGTTAAGTTTGTCTCCATTAGATGAAGACATAATTTTAGAATCAGTCTCAAAAACAAATAAAGTTGTAATTGTAGATGAAGATACTCCGATGTGTAGTATGGCTTCAGAAATATCTTCAATTATTGCTGATAAAGGTTTTGATTATTTAGATGCTCCTATCAAAAAAGTTAATTCACCTCATACTCCTGTTCCATACAATAGAGATTTAGAATTTTCATTTATGCCAAGCGAAGAAAGAGTTATTAAGGCTGTCAAAGAAATAGTTGAATATTAATTATTATGATTAATGTTGGATTCATAGGTGCAGGTGCAAATACAAGGAATGCTCATATACCAAAATTATTGGAACAAAAGGGAGTTGTTGCTTATGGGGTCGCAAATAGGACTTATAGGTCAGGTGAGGCTGTTGCAAAAGAATTTGGAATAGAGAATGTTTATAATTCTTGGGAGGAACTATTAGACGACGAAAATATTAATGCAGTATGCATCGGTACTTGGCCAAATATGCATTCAACCTTGACAATAAGATCACTGGAAATGAATAAGCATGTTCTTTGTGAAGCAAGAATGGCAACTAATTCTTTAGAAGCAGAGCAAATGTTTGAAGCATCAAAAAACTATCCTAATTTAATAACTCAGATTGTTCCGTCCCCTCATACCCTGCCATATGATAATACAGTCAAGAGTTGGATAAAAAACGAAATGGGCAGTCTAATTTTATTTGATGTTAAATGTACGACTGGTGAGTTTCCAAATTACAACAAACCTCTACATTGGAGAGAAGATAGAGATATATCAGGAAATAATATTATGCATATGGGAATTTTTTATGAAGCAGGAATGAGGTGGTTAGGGACTGCATCCAATGTGTTTGCTCATTCAGACGTACATGTAAAAAAAAGAAAGGATGAAAGTTCAGGCGAACAAAAAGAAATTTCAATTCCTGATCATTTAGAAGCTATCGGTAATATGACGTGTGGTGGGAGTTACCATATGACTCATAGCACAATATTAGGTGGATCTTCCCCTGTAGATATATATATTTATGGCACCGAGGGAACACTTCATATTTTTACCGACAATGAAGTTAAAACTAAGCAAGCGTTTAACAGTTCAAAATTGAGATTAGAAAGCATAAAGCCTAAACAAAATAAATGGAAAGTGCTATCTCCAAAAAAAAGCGAAGTGGGAGGCTGGAGAGTCGAAGAGGAATTTGTTAGTGCAATTAATGGTAAAGAAAAAATATCGCATACTAGTTTTTCTGATGGACTTAAATATATGCAATTTACTGATGCACTAAGAATGAGCTGGGAATCAGGAAATAAGATAAACCTACCCTTAAACTAGAATGAATGGCGTTATAGACTTAAATGCAGATATAGGGGAATCTTATGGGCTAATGAGATCGGGGCAAGATGAGCTCATTTCGCCTCATGTAACTTCAGTTAATATAGCTACAGGGTTTCATTCAGGAGACCCTGATTCAATAAAAAATACAGTAGATTTAGCTTTAAAAAATAATAATTCAATTGGCGCACATCCAAGCTATCCTGATTTACAAGGGTTTGGAAGAAGGTATATGGAGATGAGTAAGTTTTCTATTGAAAATATTATGACTTATCAAATAGGAGCATTATATGCATTTGCGCCAAATGAAATAAGTCATATTAAACCTCATGGAGCACTTTATAATGCAGCAGCAAAAGATATAAAAATTGTAGAGCCAATATTTAATTCTATTGTTAATTTTAACCCTGAACTTATACATGTGGTTTTAGCTAATTCAGTTTGGGAAGATTTTGTTAAAACTAAGCAAGTTAAGTTTTCTAGAGAAGGTTTTGCTGATAGAGCTTACACAGATGACGGACAATTAGTTAACAGGAACATTCCTGGCGCAGTTTTGAAGAATCATGATGAAATATTGGAAAGAGTTGTAGATATGGCTTTAAAAGGAATAGTTAAATCAATAGAAGGAAAAGAAATTAATCTTGAGATTGACACAATATGCCTTCATGGTGACAACAAAGAATCAGTTGAATTGGCAAAGAAGATAAGGCGTGAATTAGTTACCATGGGATGTGAAGTAAAGAAAATGACTGATTTTATTAGTTAAAATTTATGGAATTTAGAATCCAAGATATAACAGATTCAACCCTAGCTTTTAATTTTTCAAATTCTATTGACGAAGAAGTAAATAAACATATTAATATATTAATTAATTATTTAAATGAAAATGATTTAAATTTATTATCTGTTTATCCAACATATAATTCACTAATTGTTACTTATAACCCGCTGTTAACAGAGAGAAAAGAAATAATTCAGCTTGTAGAAAAACTCAATAAGTTAGAAAAAAATTACAATAAAGTTAAGGATCAAGTTCTGAATATTCCAGTTAATTATGGTGGAAAATACGGAGAAGATTTAGAAGAGGTTTCTAAAATTTTATCTATAAGCGAAGAACAAATTATAGATATCCATTCCTCTAAACCCTATTACGTATTTATGATAGGTTTTTCACCTGGATTTCCGTATTTAGGAGGACTTGATAAAAGACTAGAGTGCCCTAGGCTTCCAACACCAAGAGTTGAAGTGCCTGCAGGATCTGTAGCAATAGCAGACAGACAAACAGGAATCTATCCATTTAAATCTTCAGGGGGCTGGAGAATAATAGGTAACACAAATCTCAAACTTTTTGATAAAAAAAATGAAAATCCAAGCCTAATTAAGCCTGGAATAAGAGTAAAATTTACTCCATTATGAAAATCCTAAAAGTATTAAATAATCCTATTTTTTCAACTATCCAAGATTCTGGAAGGTACGGCTTTGAAAATCATGGAGTTCCAAATTCAGGAGCAGGAGATATGCTGTCCTATAGATTAGGTAATTATATTTTGGGGAATAGTAATGCAGCGAGTATTGAAATAATACATGGTAATTTTGAAGTTGAGTTTTTATCAGAATGTTTAATCTCAATTACTGGCTCAGATATGAGCCCTAGAATTAATTCTGTGCCCGTAAAAATGTGGGAGTCAATTCAAATTTGCAAAGGTGATAACCTAAAATTCAGCACTCCAAAGAATGGTTTAAGAGCTTATCTTTCTATTAAAGGAGGCTTCATAGATAAGGAAATTATGAAATCTAATTCTACTCATTCCGATTTTGATGTTGGAGGAAAAAAATTAGCAATAAATGATTTGTTATATTGTGATTCTGAATTATCTAATTATCAAAGCGATAAACTAAATAGTTATCCAGATTATTATAAATTTTCTCAACTTATAGCAAATCAAAAGAAATTAGATGTAATTAAAGGACCTGAATTTAATAGTTTGTCTAGTAAAAGTAAAAAAGAATTATTTAATTCTGAATTTAAAATATCTAATAGAATGGGTAGAACAGGAATAGTTTTAGAAGGAGTAAAAATAGAATTTTCTAAAAACTTTACTGATATTATTTCTGATGGAACATCTAAGGGAGTTATGCAAGTCCCTAGCGATGGCAAATTATATGTATTGATGGAGGATTCTCAAAGGATAGGGGGGTATCCTAGAATATTGAGTTTGACATCCCAAAGTTTAAATTATTTTAGTCAGTTAATGCCAGGTGATGTAGTAACTTTTAATTTAATTTCTTTAGAGGAATCCCATTTAAAAATTAAAGAAATGGAGGATAATTTTTTTAAAGATAATTTGTCTAAAAATATAAATATGAATGAATTTATTTTAACTCATGCAAATAAAAAATTTATTGTTAAATCAGATAAAAATAATAATAAGAACATAATAATCGATGGCAAACCAATTAAATTAGAGTTTTAGCGATTATTACTAATATAATGTTACATGGTAATAACAGAGGAGTAATTAAATGATAGGTGATGGCTTATATGTTTCATTGGTTGGATTGGCAATTGTTTTTTTGGTTTTAATAATTCTGCTAGTCTCTATAACTTTTTTAAATTTATTAGAAAGAAAAAAAGGTATTGTTGGTGATTCTAGTGAAATATCAGAAAAATCTTCTAATAAAGATTTTTCAAGTTTAGAGCTTACTGCAGCTTTGGTTGGACTAAGTCTTGCATTAGGCGACAAAAAGAGCACTAATACTTTTTCATCAGAATCTTTAATTAAATTTGAAAACTCTAGCTGGAAAGCTTTAGGTCAACAAAGATTATTCAAAGGAAGAGGTGGATAAATGAAAAAATATAATTTTGAGATAGATGGAAAAAAATTTGAAGTAGAGGTTAATCTATTAAATTCTAATGATGCTCAAGTAAAAGTTAATGATAAAAATTTCGATATTAAAATTTCTAATAATTTATCAGAACCTAAAAAATCAGAACCTAAAAAATCAGAACCTAAAAAATCAGAACCTAAAATACCAGATCAATCTGTCCAAGGAAATCCAGGAGATTTATTAGCATTAATGCCTGGCAAAATATTAAAAGTTCTTGTTTCAGAAGGACAAAAAATAAAAATGGGTGAGCCAGTAATTATTATGGAGTCAATGAAAATGGAGCAAACTATTGTTTCTTCGGCTGATGGAGTTATAAATAGCATAAATGTAAAAGAAGGCGAGACTATAGAAGTCGGATCAGTAATGATAGTAATAGGGTGATAAATTGGATGATATTAAATTAATATTTGAGGGTTTAATAAGTATATTTGAAGATCCAAGAGGATTGGTAATGTGGTTTGTTGCAGGATTTTTATTATATTTTGGGATTGCTAAAAAAAAGGAACCCTTACTCTTAGTGCCAATTTCATTTGGAATTTTATTGGCAAATCTTCCGCTTGGTGAAGTAATTAAGCCTGCTGGAAAAGAAGGAGACCCTATGGGGTTCTTGCTGTTTTTTCAGGAAAATGGTCTGCATACAGATTTACTTCCATTATTGGTTTTCTTGGGACTTGGGGCATTAACAGATTTCTCTCCAGTAATATCAAACCCTAAAACATTACTATTAGGAGCAGCAGCACAGGCCGGAGTATTTTTTGCATTGCTAGGAACTTTGTTAATTGGAACTTTAGGGATCTCTTCCCTAAATTTTGGATTATTAGAGGCAACATCAGTTGGAATAATTGGAGGGGCTGATGGACCAACGACAATTTTTATTGCTTCAAATATGAAAGCATTAAGTCAACAATATGGAGTTGAAATGATAGATATTGTTGGTGCAACTGCGGTTGCCGCATATTCTTACATGGCATTAGTCCCATTAATTCAGCCTCCAATAATTAAATTGCTTACAACCAAAAAAGAAAGGCAAATTACAATGCCTGCCCCTAAGAATGTTGTTACTAAAAGAGCAAAAATTTTATTTCCAATAATCTGTACTATTGTTATCGGAGTATTGGTTCCAAAAGCTGCACCACTAGTTGGAATATTAATGTTCGGTAATTTAATGAGGGAGTGCGGTGTTGTAGAGAGGTTAAGTAATACTGCACAAAATGAACTTATGAATATCGTTGTTATTATTCTTGGTTTAGCTGTTGGTTCTACAATGCCAGGTGAAGTTTTTCTTAAGCCTTCAACTCTAGCAATATTTTTTCTAGGGCTGTTTGCTTTTATTACTGCAACAATATCAGGATTATTACTTGCTAAATTAATGAACTTTTTCAGTAAAGAAAAAATAAATCCGATGATTGGTGCCGCAGGGGTTTCTGCAGTTCCCATGGCAGCAAGAGTTGTTCAAGAAATTGCTCAAAAAGAAAAACCTGGCAATATGCTTTTAATGCATGCTATGGGGCCTAATATAGCTGGTGTAATAGGCACAGCAACAGTTGCTGGAGTACTTATTACTTTGGTTGAGTCACTAATTAGTTAAAAGAAAGGAAAGCAATGTCAAATTTAATGAGTGGGGTTTTTCCGATATTATCTACCCCTTTTGATTCAAAAGATAATATTGTATTTAATGATGTTGAGGCTGAGGTCGAGTATGCTATAGATTCAGGAGTAAGTGGAGTGGCAATTGCACTTGCTAGTGAGGTGTATAAATTAACGGATTCAGAAAGAAATGAATATTTAAAAAAAGTAGTTAATTGCGCTAATAAAAGAATAAAAGTTTGCATGAATACGACTGCAGAATCTACAAAAGTATCTATAGAATATTCTAAAAAAGCTCAAGAATTAGGTGCAGATGCAGTGATGATAGCTCCACCATCTTTTGGAGGCGTGGATTCAAGCGAGGTAAAAAAATATTTTATTAATGTCGCTGAAAACATAGAAATTCCTATTTTTATGCAAGATGTGCCTGATGCGCCTATTTCTCCAGAGTTAGCTGTTGAATTATCTCAATCTAATAAAAATTTAGCATATTTGAAGGTAGAGGTGCCTCCTACCTTGCCTAGATTTAATAAACTGAAAAATATTTCTGATGGCGAATTACCAGTTCCTTTTGGTGGTGCTGGTGGCCTATTTATGATTGAAGAGATGAGAAGAGGTTCTAAAGGAACTATGCCTGTAGCTGCGATACCTGAAATATTTGTTAAGACTTTTAATTTATGGGAAGAAGGCAAGGAGATTGAGGCCGAAAAGTATTTTCATAAGCATATTCCTCTCATAAGAACATTAGGTCAAGGGCTAGGAATTTGGAACTGGTTGCCAAAATATATATTAAAAAAGAAAGGAATCTTTAGTGAAGCTTTAGCTAGAGAGCCTTCTTTGAAGCCTGATATGGATCAGATTTATGAACTTGATAGATTAATGGAAGGGCTTGAAGACTGAACGAATTAGATATTTTAAGCTTTATATTTCTTACAATCTGCTTATTAGTTTCTGGATATTTTGCTGGTTTAGTTGGAATGCCTCTGGGCCCTATTAGGATATTCTTCATGCTTTTTTTTGGAGTAGAAGCATTAGTTGTTTTTGGAACTAATTTAGCCATCAGCTTCGTAATGATGGTTCCTACAGTATGGAATAATTTTAAAAATAAAAGAATTGATCTTAAGCTTGGAGTACTTTTTTTAATTTCTGGAGCAATTATAGGGCCTTTATTCGGAGGTCTATTAAGCGAATCTTTTTCTCAAGACTTACTACTGCTAATTGTAACAATTTTAATAATAATTTCTGGTTTTTTAATTTTTCAGGCAGTTCATTTTCCTTCTGGTAAAACTTTTTCAAATGAAACATCATCTATAAAAAATGTAATTGCCTCAGGCCTAAATATGGGTATTGGGGCATTAGGGGGTTCAGTTGGAATGGTTTTAGGAGCACTAAGATATCCAGTAATGATTAATTATTTAAGAACCGATGCAAAATCAGCTTCAGCAACCAATTCTTTTATAAATTTAGTTTTTACAATTTTTGCATTAACTGGGCATCTTGTTGCCTCAGGGTTTACTGGAAATAGTCATTTTGATGTAGAACTATTCATTCCACTTGGAATAGCAGGTTTTTTTGGTTCATTTATAGGATCTAAGCACGTTGGGAGATATTCTAACCAATTTATATTAAAGACTCTTTACGTAATATTATTTATAATGGGAGTACTTATGATTTACAGGGAATTTATATAGTGGCTAAAGTTACAGGAAGTGATTTAATAATTAAGTCATTAAAAATGTATGAGGTTGATACCATCTTTGGTATTGCAGGAGATCATATTTTGCATCTTCTAGATAAACTTATTGATCAGGATTTTAGAATGATTGATGGTAGGCATGAAGCAGCATCCGTTCATATGGCTAATGCCTATTCAAGAATTTTAAGGAAACCTGGAGTGGTTATGTCAACAACACCCGGTCATGCTAATGCAGTAGCAGGATTGGCTAATGCAATGCATTCTGAAGCCCCCGTAATTAATATTGCTGGATCTGCTGATTCATCAAATATTGGAAGGGGAGCAATGCAGGAATTTGACCAAGTTGGGATTGCTAGTTCTGTTACTAAGGGTTCTTGGGAAGTTCCTTCAGTTGAAAGAATTCCTGAGTATATTTCTTTAGCATTTAGAACTGCAATGGAAGGTCGCAGGGGGCCTGTTCATTTAACTATACCTCACGATCTTCAAGAATCTGAAGTTGATGAAAAGGTTTTTGAAAGATTTGAAAAAAGTTCATTAGATGATCAAAAAAATTGGTTAACATATCCAAATCCTAAACAAATTGAAAAATGTTTAGATTTATTAAAAAATGCAAAAAAACCAATAATTTTGGCTGGACTAGGAGCTGGAGCGACAGTATCTGAAAAGGACTTGGATAAATTTTTAATTAATACCGATATTCCTTTTATGGGCGTGGATACAGGAAGAGGTCTTGTTGGTGATTCTCATCCAAATTCATTAGGCATTGGGTATATCCCTCTTAATAAAGCTGCTCAAAGACTAAATGAATGCGATGTAATTTTATTACTTGGAGTTAAGCTTGATTATCAATTAGGGTTTGGAGGTTCACCTCCATTTAATAATGAAAAAATAATAATAAGTGTTGACCCTGAAATTTCACAAATTAATCGCCCAAGAACAGTTAATCTTGCTGTTAATTGCGATGTAGGGCCTTTTGTAGAAAAAATATCTGATAAATCTGAGGGATTTGAATGGAATAATGGTGATTGGCTGAAATCTTTAAAGGAAACCAAAAAGACTTATTTAAATGAAATGGATAGTCTAGCTACTGGGTCTCTACCTATGCACCCAATGGAGGTTAGTAAAGCAATAAGAGAATATATGGATGAAGACACTTTTGTTGTTTTTGATGGTGGGGATTATTGTCACTATTCTAGAGCAACAGTTCCTGTAGAAAATTATTTGAGGTCAATGTACGTAAGTAGCTTTGGAATGATTGGGGTTGGGCTCCCTTATGCAATAGGAGCAAAAGCGGCATTGCCAGATAAGAAAATAGTTTTAGTGGTCGGCGATGGATCTTTAGGTTTTCATGTACCTGAAATTGATACATCTGTAAGACACAATTTGCCTATAACAATAATAGTTGGAAATAATAGCTTATGGGGAATTGATTATTGGATTCAAAAAGGGCTTTATGATAGAGATATTTGGACTAAGTTAGATCAAACCAATTATGAATTGATCGCCAAAGGTTTTGGAGCCAATGGATCAATAGTTGATAACCCAATAGACCTTAAGAAAGAAATTCAGAGGTCATTAAATTCAAATAAAATTTCATTAATTAATACTATTGTAGAAAAAGTATCTAGTCCTGTAGCAGATGCTGCTGTTTCTAGAAAGTTAGGAACACACGGATAATGCCTTTTTTTGATCAAAATGACCTAGAGTCTAAAGAGATTCACCCTGGAATTAAAGTTAGAATAATGTGGGGTGAAAAAATAATGATGATGCTAGTAGATATATCTCCTCATGCGGAAGTTCCGACTCATACTCACCCAAATGAACAAGCTGGAAGAGTTTTGTCTGGATCATTTAAGTTAATAGTTGATGGTGAAGAAAGATTATTAAAAGAAGGAGATCATTACTTAATTCCTCCTAATATTCCTCACAGCGCACATGGAAATGATTCAAATTCGCTTGCCTTAGATATATTTTCTCCACCTAGAGAAGACTATAAAGAACTATAATTATTTTTTAGTTTCCCAAAAAATTTCACCAATTTCTTCTAATGTTGCTTTAAATTCTTTTGCTTTATCTAAATCAACATTTACTTTTACGAATGATCCAAGTTTGCAGGCATTCCAAACTTTTTCATGCAAATCAGGATATTTTTCTAAGTGCTCTGGCTTGAAATAATCTGTCCATATAACTAATATTTCATCCTTTGCTTTTTTTGCGTGCACTTCTTTTGCATTAACAAATCTAGCCATAGAATTTCCTAGGGAAGAGGAAGGACCTGCCGAATAATCTAGCCCTTCGATTAATTCTGTCATCCTAACAACAGTCTGAGCTGCTTGAATTGCATCATTTGGGTCATAAATTCCACATGGAATATCGCAATGTGCATAAACTTTGTCAGATTTTTTAAGGTAGTTTTTAATTCTATTTGAACTTATCATAATAATTACTCCTAGAGTTGATATTTATAATTTAATTATCTGAAATTTTTTTTAAATGTAAAGGAATTTATGAATATTTTAAAAAGGGTTAGATTTCAAAAAAATTTAATAATAGAGAATAGTATGAATCCATCATTATTGGAAGGCGATGAAATTTTGTTAAAAAAAATATTTTTTAAATACGTTCCCAATAGGTTTGATATTGTTAAAGTAAATCTGGGTAAATTGAGTTATATCAAGAGAGTAATTGGATTGCCTAATGAAAATTTGAAGCTAAATAATAATATGGTTTATATAAATAATAATGTTTTGGCAGAAAAATATGAATTTATTAAAACTGAATATTCTTCATTAGAAATTAGTTTAGGAGAGCAAGAAATTTTCTTAATGGGAGACAACAGAATTGATTCAATAGACAGCAGAAAATTAGGTCCATTTAAATTGCATGATGTAGTTGGAATATTTAATTAATTATAAATTTGGCTGCTTTTCTTCCGCTAATTACAGCACTTTCCATAGTCGATGGCCATGAGGTATCTGTCCAGTCACCAGCAATAAATAAATTATTAAAAGAGGTGCTTATATTTCTTTTACTTGATGAATTATTTATGCATCTAAAAGTTGCATTAGGCTGTTTTACTATACTAAATTTTATTAAATCATCATTATTTATATGAGGAAATAATGAAATTAACTCTTCTAAAAATATTTTTTTTAAGTAGGATTTATTTTTATCTATCCACTCCCATGCAGCGCTTTGAGATATAACTATATGATTACCTTTTTTATTATGATTTCTAGAAACATTAAATATCCATTGTATTTTACTTCCTGCAGATACAATATATCTTTCTTTGATAACTGGCTTTTTAAACCAAAAATGAATTCCTACAATCGGAGCTGTTTCAAGGGGAGTGCTATTGTTTTCTATATTTGAATTTTTTAGTAAGTTTATTGTAGAGCTATGAGATGCAGATATTATGAAATTATCTGCTTTAACAACATCTCCATTAGATAATTTTATTCCAATTAATTTTCCTTTTGATGAAATTAGATTTTTTACATTTGTTTTTTTTAAAATTCTCGATGAACTTCTTTCTATGATTTTTTCAATAGGTATCCATAGAGAGGATAAATTTGTTTTAGGTATACCAAAGTAAAGCCTATTTTTTTCAAGAAAACTTCTTTTAATAACAGAGAGTGCCGCAGCTGTTTCTACATTTTCCAAATTATCATTAAGCGCAGGCTTTATTATTAATTCCCAAAAGCACTTGATGGATTTAGAGTTTTGTTTATTATTTATTAACCAAATTTTGAAGTTATTTTCACTAAAATTACTATTTTCTACATCTGTAAATTTTATTTTTATCAATGCAATTAATAAATAATATTTTTCAATCATGCTTAGGTGTTTGTATTTTAATAATGAAATTAAAAGCCCAATTATTGATTTAAAGTATTTCGAACCAAGATAAGAAGTTTCATCATTATAAATAACTGGAACTTGAAAATTATTAACCTTAATTATTTTATCTTCTGCGCCAACATCTTTTATTAATTTAACGAATTCATTGCATGCTCCTACTATTACATGCTGGCCATTATCAATTATTTCGTCTGTGGAATTATCTTTAAATGAAAAAGCTCTTCCGCCCAGAAAAGCTGATTTCTCTACAAGAAGAACTTTTAGCCCTTTCTTGTATAGTGAAATTAATGAAGATAATCCAGATATCCCTCCTCCTACGATAACAACATCATATTTTTTTAAATATTTATTCAAGGTATATTTTTTTACTTGCTAGATTGAGGCCTAATAAATACCTAGTCATTACTTTAAAAGTTAATAATGATTTTTCAGATTTTGTAATAACTGGCCTTAGTTGAAGAGTTTCGTAATTAATGCCATGTATTTTTTTTATTAATTTTCTTCCGCTATCGATAAATAGGCTAATTGGTATTTTTTGGTAACCTTTTAAAATGTTTATTAATTGTGTGCCGTTATTGAACATTTCCCAACATCTTCTGGACTCAAATTCTATTAGTTTAATGTAATTTTCTGTTGAGACATGATTAATAATCTCACTTTCTTTTACGTTATACTCTTTTAGGTCTTCAATTGGGATATATATTTTTTTGAGTTCTGAATCCCTTTTGACGTCTTGTAAAAAATTAACAATTTGCAATCCTGTGCAAATCTTGTTGGATAAATTAATATGCTTTGATGAATTGTGACCAAAAATCTTTAAAACAATTTCTCCGACAGGATTAGCTGAGAGATTACAATAGTTAATTAAATCATTAAATGTTTCAAATCTATTATTTTTTATATCTAAATAATTTGCTTTAATAAGTTTTTCAAAAGGACTTTTAGGCATATCAAATTTTATTATTGTGCTCATCAATGGAAATAACCTATCGCTGGGGTTACAATTTTTTTCAAAGCATGCATTAAGTTCATTGGTTAAAACCTCAAGTTTTTTTTCAGCAATATTCTTTTTCATATCACCTAGGTCGTCCACTGTTCTGCAGAAATAATAAATTGAAGCAAAATGAGGCATTAAATTTTTTAAATAAAAAGACGACCATAAAGGAAAGTTTTCATAAGTATTTTGGATTTTCTTTTTATTTTTTATATTTTGAATATTCATTTAATCGTTCATAATTAAATTTTCAAAAACACTTTTTAATTTTATTTTCTTTGAAGATAAATATTCTTTTGGATTTCCTATTAATATGTTGCAAGTGCCTACTTTTGAAGATGTAAGAATATCATTAATTGTGAAGCATAAGTTATTTATTCCGTCAAATTTATTTATAGATTTTAGTTCTTCGATAATATGCTCTGAGTAATTATTATTATTTAGGCTTACTATGCTCCCATATGAAAAATCTAAATTAGATTTATATATAGAATACCTTATATTTTTTTGTTCCTGAGAATCAATTTTTATTGAGTCAGGGCTTATGCCTTCGCTCCATTCTAGTTCTGGCTGATCAATATTAAACAGATTGATTGGTATTATAATCTGACTTTTTAAAATCGATGAACTTATCGGCTCTACAAGGCCAATAAATATTGACGAGCTTATTTGATTATAATTGTCTAAAGACCATTTAATTCCTACCTTGCAGTGAACTATAGATTCTGTGCACTTAAATAGCAGGATTTCGTCTTTTAAAATTTTTGAGTTAGCGATATAAATTTTCAATTCTCCAGGACAAGATGTTAATTTCAAACCAGATAATTCTAGCGAATCTTCTAAATTAAAATTTTCTTTTGCGCAAATTAATATCATCTAAGTTTCTCTACTCATTAAAAAATTTGTTATTTCATTAAATGTTTTTTTATGTTCTTGAGAAGTGGGTATATTAGAAATTGTATTTCGTATTTTTGATAAATATTTTTCAGCTATGTCATCACATTTATTCTTAATATCAATTTTGTCCATTATATATAGAAATTTTTTTATATCATCTTCATGTATTTCATTTTTTTCCATTATCTCATTTATTTCATTTTCGTAAGCTGAATTACTATTTATAGTTAATATTATGGGAAGGCTTTTCTTCTTCTTTTTTATATCCCCGCCAACAGGTTTTCCTGTTTTGTCAGTTCCCCATACACCTAAAATGTCGTCTCTTATTTGAAATAATAATCCTATATCTTTTCCGAAATCTGAAATTAATTGCAATTCGGTATTGGATAGTTTTTTATTTGATGAAATAGCACCTAAAATAACTGAGCATTCAATTAATGCTCCGGTTTTCAAGCCAATCATTTTTAGGTATTCGTCCTCTGAAATTCTAGATTTTTTTTCGAATGAAATATCCAGAAATTGGCCTTCCATCATTTTTAGGTAACTCTCAGTAAGTAGTTTTTGTGAAAAGAATAATTTTTCCTTGCTAATGCCATATTCAAGTAACTCTTCTAATTTTTGATTACCTAGAACAAGTATTGAATTGCCTGTAATTAAAGCTTTTGGTATTCCCCAGATTGTCCATAATGTCGGTTTGTGTCTTCTTAATTTGTCATTATCTTCAATGTCATCATGAATTAAAGAGAAGTTATGTACTAATTCTACTGATATAGAGCATGGTAAGGCAGCATTAATATCTCCAGATAATGAATCACATAAAGCAATACATAAAGCTGGTCTAAATGCTTTTCCTTGATAAGAATTTACTAGGTCTTTATCTTCCCATCCAAAATAATTATTTATATATTTAGAAATATCTCCGTCATAGGAAAGTACTGAAGATTTTAAGTAATCGCTAATTATTACTTCATATTTTGTTAAAAAATTAGGTTTTTTATTAAATTTTTCCATTTATAGATTAGATTTTACATTCCAATGAGCGAAAAAACTAAGTATATTTGTAACAAGAAATAAATAAAAGTATTGTTGACATGATTCATATCAAGTTATAATATGCATTATGTAATAAGAAATAGAATATGGCATATATAAAATTATTTATTGAAAGGAAATAGTGGTTTCACCTAGAAGAGAAGATTATACAAATGAGGCATTAGAAGCAATTGAGCGAGCTCATGCTTGGGCATCAGATATGCGCAATGCTCAACTAGATGCAGAACATTTAGCTTTAGGGATGTTGTCAATTAAAGATGGAATGGCAACAAAAATATTTGATTTTCTGGGGGCAGATGTTGGAGAGATAAAAAAAGACTTAGAGTTTTCATTAAAAAAACTGCCTACCCTAGGCCAGGCACAGTCTTCCACAAGAATGGTATATATTGAACCAAGATTGAAGAAAGTGTTGGATGAAGCTGAAGAAGAGAGATTAAGATTAAATGATGAATTTGTTGCTGTAGAGCACTTATTAAAAGGATTGCTTATTCTTGAAGATGGGGAAGTTGATAGGTTATTAAAATTAAATAATATAACGATGGAAAGGATATATCATGCCCTTAAAGAAATCAGAGGAAGCCAACGTGTTACCGATCCAGGCGCAGAAAAAAAATATCAAGCTTTAGAAAAATATAGTGTTGATTTAACTAAATTAGCTAGAGCAGGAAAACTTGATCCGGTTGTAGGAAGAGAGAAAGAGATCCAAAGAGTACTTCAAACTCTTACTCGAAGAACTAAAAACAATCCTGTGATCATAGGTGATGCTGGTGTAGGCAAAACTGCTATTGTTGAAGGTCTTGCACAAAGTATAGTAATTGATGATGTTCCAGAATCTTTAAAAAATAGAAAATTGCTTAAATTAGAAATGGCATCCTTGCTTGCTGGCGCAAAGTTCAGAGGTGAGTTTGAGGAAAGATTAACCGCTGTTATGGATGAAATAAGGGCTGCATCAGGAGAAATTGTTTTATTTATTGATGAGATACATATAGTTGTTGGAGCAGGAGGAGCGGAGGGAGCAATAGATGCAGCAAATATGATGAAACCTGCTCTTGCTAGAGGAGAAGTTCAATTAATTGGAGCAACTACTCCAGAAGAATACAGAAAATATATTGAATCTGATAAAGCACTTGAAAGGAGGTTTACTCCAGTAAATGTTAATGAGCCTGATCAAGAAATTGCAGTAGAAATGTTAAAAATATTGAGGCCAAGATACGAAAAACATCATAAAATTCAAATTACTGATTCAGCCTTAGAATCTTCTGTTAATTTAAGTGCAAGATATATTACAGAAAGATATCTTCCTGATAAGGCCATAGATTTAATAGATGAAGCGGCAGCTAAACTTAGAATTAATTCTGAGTCCTTGCCATCTAATATTAAAGGTTACGATGACCAGATAAAAAATTTATTAGACAAAGAAGAGGCAGCTTCCGGGAGAAATGATTTTGAGGCAGCTGCAAAATTAAAATCTGAAAGATTAGGTCTGCATAAAGAAATGATTTCTGAAGATAATAATAAGAAAGTTTATAACACTAGAATTGTAGACTCTGAAAGCATAGCCACTTTAATAGCAGAAAGAACTGATATTCCAGTAGCTAGATTAATAGAAAAAGATAAAGAGAGGCTTTTGAATTTAGAAAGCAGGCTTCATGAAAGACTTGTCGGCCAAGAAGATGCTGTTACAGCATTATCTAATGCCATTAGGAGGCAAAGGTCAGGTGTTAGCGATCCTAAAAGACCAGTAGGAACATTTATTTTCTTAGGCCCAACAGGTGTAGGTAAGACAGAATTAGCAAGAGCATTAGCAGAAAGCTTATTTGATGATGAAGATAATATGGTAAGAATTGATATGTCTGAATATATGGATAAAGGATCCTCAACTAGATTGATTGGGGCCCCTCCTGGCTATGTAGGTTATGATGACGCTGGGCAATTAACTGAGGCTGTAAGAAAAAGGCCTTTTAGGGTTATTTTATTTGATGAAATTGAAAAGGCTCATCCTGATGTAATGAACTTGCTGTTGCAATTACTTGATGATGGGAGACTAACAGATGGTCATGGCAGAACTGTTAACTTCAGAAATACAGTGATAATTATGACTAGTAATTTAGGTTCAACTCATATTGCAAAAGAATCAATAGGATTTTCCGGATCAAATAGTGAAATTCAAAACAGGAAATCAAAAGTAGAAGATGCTTTGGTTGAGCATTTTAGGCCAGAATTTCTTAATAGAGTAGATGAGACTATAATTTTTGACTCTTTGACTCATGAAGAGCTTTCAAAAATTGCATTAATAGTTACTAATAAGTTTATTGAAAGAGTATCTAAATTAGGAATTGTGATGAAGATATCGAAGAAAGCACTTGATTGGCTAGTTAAAAATGGATTTGATAAATCTTACGGGGCAAGACCTTTAAAAAGAGTAGTTCAAAGAAGCATAGAAAATGAATTTGCTAAGAAAATGTTATCGAGTGAATTTACTGAAGGGGATTCAGTGTCAATTAATTTAAAAAATGGAATTTTATCAATTGATAAAGATAAGAAGATTGAAAAAACCAAAACTAGAGTCAAGGCTAAATAAAAAATAAATTCTTTGATTTAATTGTGATAAAGTTTGATTTGTGAATCTAAATCAAAATGAAAACCAATTGACTGGGGCTATATTATTATGTGCTGGAAGAAGCTCTCGAATGGATGGGTTAGATAAACCCACTTTAGTTTATGATGATATTCCAATATTTATAAAATCCCTAAGAAAATTTGAAGACTCAAATTTATTTACTAAAATAGTAATTACTGCTTCAAAAGAGAATATTTCAGAAATAAAAAATTTAATTCTTCATTATAAGTTTTCATGCGAGGTAATATTAGGTGGTGAAAGACGTCAAGATTCTGTGGCAATCGCTATAGATTATCTTAGCCAATTTTCCGTTGGTAAGGTTGTAATTCATGATTCAGCAAGACCTCATTTTATAAAATCAATTTTAACTAAAGGGATGGAATTATTAGATAATAATAACGGAGTAATTCCAATCATACCTATACAAGACACAGTAAAAAAAGTTGACTCTAATGAAGTCGTTGAAACTTTAGATCGTAATAAATTATTTAGATCTCAAACTCCTCAGTTTTTCAAATTTAATATTTTAAAAAAGTGTATTGGCGATACTTCAGAAAGAATAAATTATACAGATGAGTCGGAACTATTAGAGATAAATGGGTACCAGGTGGTTTGCATTAATGGAAATGTAGAGAATCAAAAAATAACTACTCAAGAGGATCTAAAGTTTTTAAAAAATTTAGAACGAAGTACTAGCTTTAAAAATGGCATCTCTTCAGATGTTCATAAGTTAATTGAGGGAGATAAATTAATATTGGGAGGTTTTGAAATTCCCTTTGAAAAATGCTTAGAAGGACATAGCGATGCTGATGTTGTACTTCACGCAATAACAGATTCTATTATTGGGGCCCTTGGACAGGGAGATCTGGGAAAATATTTTCCATCGACTCAAGATCAATGGAAGAATGCGTCTTCTGAAATATTTTTATTTAAAGCAATAGAATTAATGAGAGAATTAAATTTTGAAATTTTTCATTTAGATATTCAGATTATTATTCAAAGACCTAAATTATCAGAAATATTAATTAAAATTGAACAAAGTCTATCTAATTTACTAAACTTGGATATTAAAAAAATAAATTTAAAAGTAACTTCTACTGATAAAATTGGGTTAATAGGGTCTGGAGATGCTATTGGGACTTTATGTACTGTTACATTGAAAGAATCAAATGATTGAAATATACGACTCTTTTTCACGAAAGTATGCAAGGCTAGGACCTGCAAAAAAAATTAATTTGTACGTTTGCGGAATAACTACATCAGATTATTGTCATTTAGGTCATGCATTTTCATCAATAGTATTTGAAGTACTTGATAGATTTTTGTCTCATCAAAAATTTGATGTGTATAGAGTGCAAAATTTTACAGATGTAGACGATAAAATCTTAAATAAATCAATTGAAGAAGGAACTTCCATGAAAGAAGTTGCTGAAAAATATACCAAAGCATTCTTTGAAGATATGGATGCTCTAGGAATTAAAAGAGCATCAATTTATCCCAAAGCAACAGAAGAAATAGAAAATATAATTTCATTTATATTGGATCTAGAAAAAAAAAGACTTAACTTATATTAAAAATAATAGTGTTTATTTTAGGGCAAATAAATTTGATGAATATGGAAAACTTAGTGGCAGGAAATTAGATGATGCTAAAACAGGCACGAGAGTTAATATTGATTTAGGGAAAGAGTCTCAAGAAGATTTTGCATTATGGAAATCAGCGAAAAATGATGAGCCAGGCTGGAAATCTCCTTGGGGGTTAGGCAGGCCAGGTTGGCATATTGAATGCAGTTCTATGGTAATTAATAATATTGGAGAAACTGTTGATATTCATGGTGGAGGAATTGATTTAATATTTCCTCATCATGAAAATGAAATTGCTCAAAGTGAGTCTTTGACTGGAAAAAAATTTGCAAACATATGGATGCATAATGGAATGGTAAAGCTTTCAGGTGAAAAGATGAGTAAGTCTCTAGGAAACCTTATTACAGTTAGAGAGGCTTTAAATGAGTTTGATTCAGACCAAATTAGAATGTGGATACTATCATCACATTATAGAAGTCCATTAATTTATTCTAAGGAGCTAATTTCTAGTCAGTCTAGGCCCTTATCTAGATTAAGAGAGTCACTCAAAAATGTAGAAAATAATAATACTGAAAATACAGATTATGCAAAGGAAAAAGAAATTTTTATTAACGCACTGTCTTCAGATTTAAATACTCCTGTCGCTCTTTCTCAAGTACTTTTACTTTCAAAAAAAATTAATTCTGGTAATAATAAGGGTCATGATACCCGAGAAGCTAGAAAAACACTTAATACTATGGTTTCTGTACTTGGTTTATGTCAGAGTAAAAAAGATTTAAAAAATGATATAGATGACATTGAGATAAGAGAATTAATCAATAAAAGAGAAACATATAGAAAAAACAAAGAATTTACTAAGTCTGATCAAATAAGGGATATATTAATTGAAAAAGGAGTAAAATTAATTGATAAGCCAGGGGGAAAAACGGACTGGGAATTAATCTAAAATCTAACATTTAGCACAGCAACAACAACAAAAATTATTGCTAAGGCTACAGTACCTCTAAATAAAAGCCTTTCAAAGCCTCTTCTGACTCTAAATGAACTTTCAGCTTGACCAAAAAGAGCAGTTCCGCTACCTCTAACTTGCAAAAGTATTATTCCTATTAAGGCCAAGGAAATTATTATTTCAATTATTGTAAACATTATTTATTTATTATATCCATTATTACGTTCGACAGTTTATCAGAGTCATGGTGTCCTTTAAAGTTAGTATTCATTAAGTCTTTCAAGATTACCTCCCCCCATTCCTCTTTTAAGTTTCCAATTTCAACACATTTGCTTGTTGGGAAACCTTCTCCTAAATTTCCTATATTGTTATTCACAATTATGTAATCTAATTTTAAATTATCACTGTAATCTAGCAGAGTTTGTACGTGATCGCATGCATCAAAACCATTAGTTTCTCCAAATTGTGTAGCTATATTACAGACATATATTTTCTTGGCAGAAGACTTTTTTATATACTCTGAAATTTCAGGAACAAGAAAATTAGGTATTATGCTAGTAAATAATGAGCCTGGTCCTATAATGATATAATCTGTATTCAAAATTTCTTCTATAGCCTTTTGATTAGGATATGGAGAAATAGGGTTAAGATTCAACTTATTTATACCTGAAGAATTTTTTTGAATATTTGATTCTCCATTAATTATAGCCCCATCTTTCATTTCTGCAGATAAATTTATCTGATCAAGAGTTGAGGGTATTAATTTGCCTTTTACATTTAAAATCTTGCAAGATTCTTCGAGTGCTTCTTCAAAGCTACCCGTAATTTCTTCCATAGCAAGTATAAAAAGATTGCCAAAAGAATGACCAGATAACGGGTCATTCCCTTCGAACCTATGTTGAAATAATTTTTGTAGTATTGGTTCAGTATCTGACAAGGCTACTAAGCAATTCCTGAAATCTCCTGGAGGCAATATTCCAAATCCCTCTCTTAATCTTCCAGAACTCCCTCCATCGTCTGTTACAGAAATTATTCCAGAAATATCTAATTTTTTATTTCTAAGCCCTCTAAATAAAGTAGATAGACCTGTTCCGCCACCTATTCCAGTTACTTTTGGCATACTATTCATTTTTTAATTGTTTTATGATTTCTGTTTCAGCAGAGTTGGGATTAGCGGTTCCTTTAGATTGTTTCATGACTTGCCCAATAAGAAATCTAACTGCAGTTTCTTTTCCATTTATATAGTCTTCTACTGCTGCTTGATTTGATTCAATTGCGCTTCTTACAATATCTGAAAGTTGACCAGAGTCTTCAATTTTTTGAAGACCTCTAGATTTAGAAATATTTTCCGAATCTTCATTAGTTAAGTATATCTCTGACAATAAATCTTTAGCAGTGTTTTTATTTATTTTATCTTCTTTAACAAGCATTATTAGTTTCCCAAAATTTTCTGGGGAGATTTCCATTTTTTCTAATTCATTGTCTTTTTGAGCATTCGAGATAGCATTTAAATCAACATTTATCCAATTAGCCACATATTTTCCATCTAGCTCTGGAGATGAGTTTAATACTTGATCAAAAAATTTAGCTTTTTTTTGGTTGGATACTAATATTCCTGCATCATAAGCAGATAAGTTTAAATCATTGATATACCTAATCTGTTTATCTTCAGGCAACTCTGGAAGAACTTCTTTTATCTCATCTATAAACTTTTCAGTTATTTTTATGGCTGGTATATCTGGTTCTGGAAAATATCTATAATCATGAGCATCTTCCTTTGATCTTTGAGGAATACTCTTTGATTCAATATCATCCCAACCTCTTGTTTCTTGAATTATTCTTTCCCCTGAAGCAACAGCTTCCTTTTGTCTAGAGATTTCATACTCTATAGCTCTAGCCACAGCCTTAATTCTATTCATATTTTTTATTTCAACTTTTTCATTAAGCTCTTTAGTTCCTTTTTGCCGGATACTTACATTTGCATCACATCTAAAGCTTCCTTCTTCCATATTAGCTGTGCCTATACCAAGATACCTAACTATTGATTGCAGCTTGATCAAATAGTTTTCTGCTTCTTCAGAAGACCTGAAATCAGGTTCTGTAACTACTTCTAAAAGAGGCATACCTGACCGATTTAAATCCATAAATACGGAATCGTTTAATTCATTATGAATTAATTTAGCAACATCTTCTTCCATGTGCACTCTATTTATTCGAATTGAAGATATTATTTCTGAAGATTTGTTTTCAATATTAATTTTTCCATTTGTTGCTATTGGCATATCAAATTGAGATATCTGGTAACCTTTCATTAGATCTGGGTAAACATAATTTTTTCTATCAAATTTTGTTACTTCAGATATTTTACATCCTAAGGATAACCCTAATTTAATTGCTGATTTAACAGCCTGAATATTAACTGATGGAAGTGAACCGGGAAGCCCAAGACAAACTTCACATACCAAGCTATTAGGCTCAATTTCTTGATATGATCCAGAACAAGAACAGAACATTTTACTATTAGTATTTAGTTGCACATGGACTTCAAGCCCAATTATAGGTTCAAATGACATCAAAACATTATACTCCATTTTAGTAAAAATTAAGATAGAATTAAGAAGAGTAAATATTTACATCGTTTAATAGCATAGGAATTTAAAATGACATCCGATAATAATTCAATATCTCGAAAAACAAAACTAGAAGATAAAGATTATAAATGGGGTTTTACAACTGACGTAGAAACTGAAGTAGTCCCCAAGGGTCTCAGCGAAGAGATTATTAATATAATAAGTAGTAAAAAATCAGAGCCAAAATGGTTGCTTGACTGGAGACTAAAAGCCTATAAGCATTGGCTTGCCCAGGACAAAAAAGAAGGTGAGCCAGAATGGGCTATGGTTGATTATCCTGATATTAATTATCAAGATATTCATTACTATGCAGCCCCAAATTTATCTGACGCTCCTAAGTCTTTAGAAGATGTAGATCCGGAAATGCTTGAAGCTTTTGAAAAATTGGGTATACCTTTAGAAGAAAGAGCTCAACTTGCAGGTGTTGCTGTGGATGCAGTTTTTGACAGCGTTTCAGTTGCCACAACATATGAAAAACAATTAAAAGAACTTGGAATAATTTTTTGTTCATTTAGTGAGGCAGTTAAAAATCATCCTGATCTAATTGAGAAATATTTAGGAAGTGTAGTTCCTTATTCGGATAACTATTTTGCTAATTTAAATTCTGCAGTGTTTTCAGATGGATCATTTATTTATGTTCCTCCAGGGGTTAGGTGTCCAATAGAACTTATGACATATTTTAGAATAAATACTGCTGATACTGGTCAATTTGAAAGAACTCTTATAGTTGCAGATAAAGATTCTTATGTTAGTTATTTAGAAGGATGTACAGCTCCAATACGAAAAAGTAGCCAACTACATGCGGCTGTAGTAGAGCTTGTTGCCCTTGAAAATGCTGAAATAAAATATTCAACGCTACAAAATTGGTACCCAGGAACAAAAGAAGGGGTTGGAGGTGTATATAATTTTGTAACAAAAAGAGGTAAGTGTTTAGGAAAAGGCTCTAAAATTAGTTGGACTCAGGTTGAGACTGGATCTGCAATTACTTGGAAATATCCAAGCGTAATACTTCAAGGCGATGATTCTGTTGGTGAATTTTATTCTGTAGCTTTAACTAATAATCGTCAGCAAGCTGATACTGGAACTAAAATGATTCATATTGGCAAAAATACTAGAAGTAATATTGTTGCTAAGGGTATTTCGGCTGGAGAAGGTAATAATACATATCGTGGTCAAGTTAAGGTTCTGCCATCTGCAGAAAATGCTCAAAACTTTACTCAATGTGATTCTTTGCTTATTGGAGATAAATGTGGAGCTCATACAGTTCCATATATTGAAGTAAAAAACCCTTCAGCAAAATTAGAACATGAGGCATCTACATCTAAAGTAAGTGATGACCAGCTATTCTATTTAATGCAAAGAGGGTTAGATGAAGAAGAGGCTCATCACATGATTATAACTGGTTGGAGCAAAGAGGTTTTTAAAGAACTTCCATTCGAGTTTGCTGTAGAGGCTGGTCAATTACTAAAAGTTAGTTTGGAGGGGGCAGTTGGATAACAAAATATTAGAAATAAAAAATTTAAAAGCATTAGTATCTGAAACTGGCGAAGAAATTCTATCAGGAATAGATTTAGAAATTGGAGACGGAGAAACTCATGTAATTATGGGCCCCAACGGAGGTGGTAAAAGTACTTTAGTAAATGTAATTGCGGGAAGAGATAGTTATGAAGTTAGCTCGGGCTCTATTAAATTTAAATCAAAAAACCTACTAAATATGAATATTGATGAAAGGTCTAGAGAAGGAATTTTTTTAGCTTTTCAGTATCCTTCTGAGATACCCGGAGTAAGGCCATGGCAGTTTATGAAAGCTGCTGTTGATGCCAAAAGAAAGGCTAATGGGGATCCTGAATTATCTGTAAGAGAATTTTCAAAAATTTATGATGATAATTTAAAAAAAATTAATATTAACTCTGATTTAATGAAAAGGTCCCTGAATGAGGGTTTTTCGGGCGGAGAAAAGAAAAGGAATGAAGTGTTTCAAATGATGATGCTTGAACCTAATCTTGCATTACTGGATGAGACTGATTCCGGTCTTGACGTTGATGCTTTAAAAGCGGTAGGTGATGCAGTTAATAATTTGAGAGATTCTAAAAGATCTTTTTTAATAGTGACACATTATCAAAGATTGCTTGATCACATAAAACCTGACTTTGTTCATATATTAATAAATGGAAAGATTGCTGAGTCTGGAAATTCTGATCTCGTGAAAAAAATTGAAAATGATGGATATGAAAGCTTTGCATGAGTTACATAGATCATTATAAAAAACTTATTGAATCTGAACTTAAGAGTAATAAAAACTTCTACTTTATGAGAGCTGTTGCTCCAGGCGCAGACTATTTTATTGAAAATGGATTTCCTTTAAAGAAAAAAGGAAATGAAAGATGGAAATACCTTGATCTTAGAAATGTAACAAGTTCAAATTTTATTAAAAGTATTTATGAAGAAAGGATATCTACTGATTTTGAATCTGTTTTAGAAAAATTAAATTCATGTGGAATAAATATTGTAGAAGATGAAATTCTTATTGTTGGAGATGAAGATAATCATCTGGCTGGAAGAAATTTTATTGAGCCAGAAGGAATTGGAGCTTCTAGTCCTTCAAAAACAAATATTGGTGAAATTGCTAATCCAGAAGAAGATGGTTTTATCGCATTAAATGCAGCTGTTGCTGATATAACAAGCTTTTGGATTGATGAGAATTTTTCTAAAAAAGCTTTAAATATTGTCTTTGCTGGCCAAAGCCAAGATGAGCGTTTGGTTACTGAAAGAATGTGTATAAAAATACTTAAAAATACAGAAGTTACAATAAATGAGATTCACTTTGATTCAAATTTTAATACACTCAATATTCCTGTATTAGAAATACACCTTGATAAAGATTCTAAATTAATACACAACAAAGTTATCTTGGGGTCAGAAAAAGATATGAACTTTAACTTTACAAGAGTTTTTCAAGAAGAAGGTAGTTCCTACCAAAATAATTCTTTTTGCCATTCTCCATCTATCGGCTCTAATGATATTAAAGTTATTATGTCTGGAGAGGGGAGTGAGTGTGATTTAAGAGGAATATATTTTACTAATAATAAAAATCAATTTAATACTCATATAACAGTTGATCATCTCGCTCCAAATTGTAAGAGCAATCAATTTTTTAAAGGAGTTCTTTCAGATGAATCAAAAGCTGTATTCAGTGGAAAAATATTTGTCGAAAAGGGAGCACAAAAAACATATGCTACACAAAAAGATTTAAATTTATTAATGTCAAAAGGTGCAGAAATAGATACAAAACCAAGCCTAGAAATATATGCAGATGATGTGGAATGCTCCCATGGAGCTACCGCAGGAAATGTAGACGAGAATACATTGTATTATATGATGTCTAGAGGTTTAAAAAAAGAAACAGCCACGCGAATGCTTGTTAGAGGTTTTGTTGATGAAATGATTAATTCAATTTCTGACGATAAGATAAGAAAATTTGCATCTAATCAAACAGAATTAATTTTACCAAACCTAGCATTTAAATAAAATGGACCTTGAAAGAATAAGGAAAGATTTTCCAATATTAAAAACTAAAGTTAATGGAAATGACTTAGTGTATCTTGATAATGCAGCTACTTCTCAAAAACCCAAATTAGTAATAGATTCTTTGGTTGATTATTATGAAAATTATAATTCTAATGTTCATAGAGGTGTTCACACTTTAAGTGTAAAAGCAACTAATGAATATGAAAAATCAAGATCTAAAGTTAGAGAGTTTATAAATGCTGATAAAGATGAAGAAATTATTTACACAAGAAATGCATCTGAATCATTAAATATAATTGCTTATACCTGGGGCTCAAGAAATGTTAATAAGGATGATGATATTTTTATAACACCATTTGAGCATCATTCTAATATAGTTCCATGGCAAGAATTATGTAAAAATAAAAAAGCAAACCTAAAATATATTCCCCTTACTGAGTCTGGGGATGTTGATTTAGATAAATTTAAATCTATGATTGGTACTAAAACTAAGCTTATATCAATCACGCATATGTCAAATGTTTTAGGTACCTTACTTCCTGTCAAAGAAATAATTAATATTGCTAATTCTACACCAGCAGTTACAGTAATAGATGCCTGTCAAAGTGTTCCTCACATGCCTGTTGATGTCAAAGATTTAGATTGTGACTTTCTTTGTTTTTCAGGGCATAAAATGCTTGGCCCAACTGGGATAGGAGTTTTGTATGGAAAATTTGATATTTTAAATGAAATGCCTCCATTCCTTTTTGGAGGAGACATGATTAGTGAAGTCACTTATGAAGATGCTAAATGGAATGACCTCCCTTATAAATTTGAAGCAGGAACCCCAAATATTGCTGATGCAATAGGACTGGGGTTTGCATGTGATTATTTAAAAAACATTGGAATGGAAAATGTATGGAATCATGAAATAGAAATTGGAGAATATATATTTAGTAAATTTAAGTCATTAGATAATTTTGAAGTTTTAGGTGAAAAATCAAAAGAAAAAAGAGGAGGAGTAGTTTCTTTTAGTCATAATAAAGTTCATCCACATGATATAGGAAGCGGTTTAGATCAATTTGGTGTAGCAATTAGAACAGGTCATCATTGTGCAATGCCTTTAGTTAGAAGCTATGGTATTGTTGCTGCATCCAGGGCCAGTGTTTATATTTATAATACTAAGGAAGAGATAGATATTTTTATTAACCGCCTTTTAGAAGTCGAGGAGTATTTCAAATAATGAGTGAGTTGTCAGATTTTGATGATATGTACCAAGAAGTGATCATTGATCATTATAAAAATCCTAGAAATTCTAAAAAATTATCAGGTAACTATGATGAGACAAAGGCGCATAATCCATTTTGTGGAGATGAAATAGAACTTCAATTGATAATTTCTGAAGATCGTATAGTTGAAAAAATTAGTGTTACAGGAAGGGGTTGTGCTATAAGTCAATCTTCTGGCTCATTAATGAGTGATTCTGTTTATGGAAAATCGATTGAAGAAGTAAAAAATATTAATTTAAATGTTAGGGCAATGCTTAAAGATGAGGAATTGTCTGACGAAGATTTAGATTCTATTGGCGACTCCTATGCCATAGAAGGTGTTAAGAAGTTTCCAGTGAGGATTAAATGCGCCCTTCTTTCATGGGCAGCTTTAAAAGAATTGATAGATAAATATTAATAGGGCTTGTCTATTTTTGATTCCTCTTCATTTTTATTTTTGCTGCCTGACCTTAATAATTTAAAATCCTCTTCTATCTTTTGCCCTAAAAACGATGCATCACTTCCATGCAAAATAAACCTGGATCCTAAAATTAAAGACAAGTTACTTTCTTGCATAGTTGCATGATGAATCATTACTGGAATCGAATGACTTTCTGATGTGCTAATAATTTTTTTTAATGCATTGACATATAAATCTGAATCTTTTTCATCAGGAATGCCCATTGATGTTGTTAAGTCATTAGGACCTACAAATATTCCGTCAATTTTTTCAACTGAATTTATCATTTTTTCAAGATTCTCCATTGCAGGCACACTTTCTATCCCTAATATAAATATTTTATCTTTATTTCTATTCCTTAAATAATCTTCAGATTTTTTACTTGGAAATTCGCCTGTATTAAGTGCTTTTTCTAAATATTCGCCTTTTAATGGATTAAAGTAAGTTCTGCCAAAGGAAAGTTTAAGCTCATCTATTTTTTCTGTATAAGGAATCAAAATTCCGTCTGCACCTGCGTCAATCATTGCACCTGCAACTTCTGGGTTTGGGGAAGTAATTCTTACTATGCTTGTTATTTCTTTAGATCTTAATGCAGAAGTTAATTCATTGATTTCTAGTCTTGTTCTTGCTGCATGCTCTGCTTCAATTACTACATAATCTATATAATCTGAACTTAATGTTTGAATTAATCTTGTCCCTTGTATTCCCCATAACATTGTTCCATAAACTTTTCCTCCAGAACTGAGAGTCTCTTTTAATTTGTTAGGTAGCACTTTAACCTCCATGGATATAAAATCAATATATAATATATATAAATAGTTATCAAAAAAATATTTCTTACTGTATTTGAAATATATTTAGTTATAAAAAATATTAATAGTAATAAAATTGGAAAATACTACTGAACAGAGAACCGAAGTATATTTAGCAGAAAGATCGCAGAGATTTTATGCTTTCTTTATTGATGCAATTTTTTCTTTTGGAGTTAGCTTTTTGATTCCAACAATTTTTTCATTATTCTCAATTAAATCAGCAAATATTTTATCAATTATTAGCTTGTTAATAGTAATTATCGTACAAGGAAATTTTTTAATTAAAGACGGACAAACTATTGGGAAGAGATTAATTTCAATTAGAATTATTGACGCAGCTACTCTAGAAGTCCCTAGTATTAAAAATATTTTTGTAATTCGCTATTTATTTGTATGGCAAATACCTAATTTCTTAAGTATTTTTTTTATTAACGAAAATAGCTTTCAAGTTAACTCATCTACACAATCTTTTAGTTCTTCAGAGAATATAATTTCATTCGTAGCACTTTTGATTCTCGTGCAAACATTATTAATCTTTAGAACTGATAGAAGATGTGGGCATGATATATTATCAGGTACAGTTGTGGAAAAAGTAGAACCGAATAAGTTGGATCCTAGAGTATTCAGAAGATAAATTATTGTTTTATTTCAGAAAGTATTTTTTTTAGCTTTTTATAAACAATTTTAGTTTCTTCATTTTTATCCCAAGAAATTATATTTTTTTCATCTGGGTCTTCTAGTACATTAAACATCTTGTCATCTGAATATAATTTCCATTTTTTTTCTCTTACAAATTCTGATACAGGTCGTTTTAGTCTTGGGCTATTAGGATCAAAATAAAAGTAGATCCAATCTCTAGGATTACCCTTTTCCCCAATAATCTGAGGATAAAAAGATCTTCCATCAATAACATCTTTATGTTCAATATTACTTACATCTAAAAATGTAGGAAGAAAATCTGAAGCATCAATTAGATCATCAATCACTGTATCTTGAGGAACATTTTTTGGCCAATTACATATTAATGGTACGTGGGTACCTGTGTCGCTTGTAAGTCCTTTGCCGCCAACAATTTCTTTCCCTCCCATCTTTGAAACAATTCCGCGTGTTGTACCATTGTCTCCTGCATATATTATTAAAGTATTGTCTCTTAAATTAAGTGATTCTAATTTTGAAACTATCCTACCTATTACCTTATCGTGATATTCGACCATATCTTTATAAAATTTTGGATCATCATCCCAATTTTCAAGTTCATCAAATGTTGTCCCGCCCAATGTTTTATTTGATGGAGGCTCAAAAAGTTTATATTCTTCACTATCCGGAGTAGGTTCTTTTGGATCGTGGGTTAATGTCATAGGAAAATAAACAAAGAAAGGTTCATTTTGATTTTTATCAATAAAATCATTGATATAGTCAGCAAATATATCATCCCCGTATTTATCTTTTGTATCTTTTAAATATTCTCCATTTTGATAAATTATTGGATCCTTATATCTAGACCCTTTTTCCTCAGTTTGATGAGCATGCCATACGCAATACTCATTAAAGCCCGCATCTTCAATTTTTTGACCTTTATTTCTATCTTCAGGTTTCTCACCTGGAGGATTGTAAGAATATAATTGCCATTTTCCAGCTATGCAAGTTTTATATCCATTTTCAGAATATATATGACCAAATGTTTTTTCTTTAGGATCCATTAACCCAAAGCCAATATAATTCCTAAAATTATATTTACCTGACATCAATTGCACTCTAGTAGGTGTGCAAAGAGGTTGAACATGAGCATTATTAAAGCGGGCTCCAGTTTTCGCTAAATTATCTAAATTAGGTGTTTGGTATGAAGTTCCCCCATAACAACCTAAAGTTTCATATCCTAGGTCATCTGATAATATAAAAATTATATTTGGTTTTTTATTCATAGGATTAAAAAATTTATTTTTATTAATGTTAGTTATAGAAGGATTTTATTAATATGTCTATAGATATAGGAGATATATGCCCAAGTTTTGAATTAATAAACACGGCAGGCTTAAAAAAGAAATCGGAAAATTATTCTGGAAAATTACTAGTAATTTATTTTTATCCTAAAGATAATACGCCTGGATGCACAAAAGAATCTTGTAAATTTAGAGATATATATTCACAATTTAATTCGTTGAATTGTGACGTAGTAGGGATAAGTGCTGATAATAACGATTCTCACAAGCAATTTACAAAGGATTTTAATTTAAATTTCGATTTGCTTTCTGATACTGATTATAAGATTTCTAAAGAATTTGGAACTTTTTTTATTAGTGAACAATTTGGTGACTCAATTAAAAGAGAAACATATCTTATTGATGAAAAAGGTATTGTAATTAAGGCATGGAAAGATATTAATGACCCAGAGAATCATCCACTAGAAGTACTTAAATTCGTACAAAGTAGGGTAAAAACATAATATATAAATAAGAAAGGATTAATTATGTTAAAGTTTTTAACTAGCCCGCCATTTCTTATTGCTTGCTTGATTGTGGCAATTATTGTTGTATTGGCTGTAGCTACTGGCGGAAGATAATATATTGTTAACTTAGTTTAATTTATCTAATAATTTCACTAATTCTCTTAGATCTCCTGGAGTAAAAGTGTTTAATTTTGTTTGGAGATTTCCTGTATTAATACTGTTTAATCCAATTTTTACTCTTTCTACGTCTTCGTTAAAATTTAGATAAGATTTTATTTCATCTTTATTTATGTTTGTAATAGAAGATATTTTGTTTAAATCACCTTTAAGATTTTTATAAAGGTAGTTAATAGCTAAAATTTTATCTTCATCATTTAGCATATCTTCTAGGCTGGTATAGCATAAAGCAATTGCTGCTACTTCAGATTTATCAACAATTCCATCAATTACGCCACAAAAAATTGAGCTACTATTAACTTTTTTTGCTGCTAAAATCCGTTTAGTGCCTAACATAAGCGAATATTCTCCATCTTTTAATGAAACTATTACAGGTCTTGATAGACCTTTTTCCTTAATGTCGGCAACAATATTATCTATATCTGCTTCATCTATTAAATCTTCATTAATTGCAGATATATTAATTTCATCTAGAGAAATGTTTTTAAATTCTTGAATTTCTTTCATCAACAAACATTACAAATAATTGATACAAAAAGAAAGAACTCTCACTCATTGCTGAGTGAGAGCTATCCTCCCGATACGGAATAGTGGTTCTTCTTCCAGATGCAGCGTCCCTTGAGTT
>PBNX01000012.1 GCA_002723375.1 Dehalococcoidia bacterium | reverse complement strand
CAATCTACTACTGAACCTACAGCTTCATCTATAGCTTTAGATATTTTTTCAGGAAATGAGTCATAATATGGATTAATAAGATCTACGCCTTCAGTAATCCAGCCACCTCCAGAAGAATCATCTCTTCCATAAGGAGGGCCTGCGTGGGTATGGCTTACACTGATTCTTATATTTTCTCTAGCGATATCTATGGAAGATACCACCGAATCTCTAATCATTGTATCTATCTCGTCATCTATAATGCATAAGTCGAAATCAAGTATAACCACTTTATTTTTTGAAGATTCACTTTCCAGATACATAGCGTAGCAATACATTGGCATATCAATACCTTCTGCTACCTGATGAACAGAAGAACCCCAGTTTGCATGTGCCATTCCAATAGGTGGAGTAATATCTACTCTAGATGTACCCACTTTTATCATATTTTCTCCTAACTAATTTTTAACAATATATAGTAATAATTATCATTAGTAGTATTATTTAAATTTAACCCATGCAAAAAATGCAATTATTGCTCCTATTAATGACAATACAGAAGTAAAAATTATTACACTATTAAACCCATTCAAATCATAGAGTAATCCTGCTATTAATGGTGACATTGATCCAAGAATTGCACCACCAGTAAATAATAATGAAACAGATGTGCCTTCTGTGCCTGGGACTGTATACTCCATGGCTGCTGCTGCAATTACAGGAATTATCGCAAACAATACGCATCCAAGTAGTAAAAGTAAAAGTATAAGTATTGCTCCTGAATTGCCTATATAGATTAATATAATAAAAAAACTAGTCAGGAACATTCCCAGAGTAATTATTGGTAATCTTCCAATCCTATCTGATAGAGATCCCCATAATGGCGTAAAAATAACACCAGAAATTCCAATCAAAGAATAATGAAAACCTATAGAAACAGCGCTAAGATTTAAAGATTCTTTCAAATAAATTAGTAAATAAATAGTAAAAGCTCCATGAACTGCCTGCCTTATTGCATGCAGAGAAATCATTGTTATAACCTCAATTTTTTTTAATGATTCAATTGCTTTAAAAAAGTAAATTTTGAGATTAATATTACTGTTAGATGAAATAGTAATTCTTGAATGAAAAGAAAAAACAACTATTGATAATATTAAACAAAGAATTGATATTAAAGTTCCAACTTCTCTCCAATTTAAATTTAAAGAAAAAATGTTTAATAGAACTATGCCGCTTAAAAGAGCTCCGGTTAGTAATGGCCCAATAGCATTTCCTGCAGATGCAGCAGATAAATGTACTCCTAGAGCAAATGCTTTTTTATCAGGATACTTATGACTTAGAACTGCAAAAGCTGGAGGGTGCCAAATATTAGGACCGGCTCCGAGTATTATAAATGCAATGAATCCTAAAAAAATCCAGTTAGATGCTGATAAAAATGAAATTAAAAGAAACCCTATAAACATAATAAAAGCACTTAAAGATATTAATATTCCTAGCCTTTTATTAAATAAGTCAGTTAATAGGCCTGCAGGTACATTTATAAGCCCTGAAGAAATACTATTTGCAGTAGCTAATGCACCTATTTGAACACCAGAAAGAGAAAGGCTCTCTTTTATAAATGGGATTAAAACCTGAACAGATGATGAAAATATATGCTTTACGCCATGGCCAATAGATATAGAGTATAGAAATATGTTTTTCTTAATATACTGAATGTTTAAAGACAATCTTAATTATTCTGGAAGCAGTCCTCTTAATTCATTTGCTACCGGACCAGGATCAGTTATTTCTTCCATCCTAATTGTCATTCGTGCACCTATTCCACTTGAAACTACTACACTTCCTCTTCCAGTCACGATCTCAAATAAACTTCTTGCCTCTTGAATAGATATAATTCTTCCTACAGGAATTTCGTTAGTGTAAAGCCATAAGAATTTATACATATGTATTATTCTTCTGTCAGTAACTAGATATGTGATGCATAGATTCCTTAAATATCTAGTAGTTCCTTTAAAAAATAGCCAAAACCCTATTAAACCAACAACAAACGGATATACGTAGGGAGCAAGTGTAACGAAAAATAAATAGCCAGCAAGACCAAAGAAAGGTACTGAGACTAACATTCTAAAATATGCAGGCCTCATTGTTGGATGTCTCATTATTAATTCTTTCTCTCCTTTTACTAACATCGGCATAGGAAAGCTTGCAAGGAAACTAAGCACAAAGCCAGTAACTAAAAGAAAGCCACCAATTCCTCCGCACACAACAGAAGGAAGGAGTAGGTCAGCCTTTGCATCTCCTTCAGCAATCAATAAGCCATAAGCAGCAAATCCCAAAAAGGGCAATGATACTATCAGGTTCACAAAGAATTTAACTACGAAGTTTGAAACTCCTCTTATTTCTGGTGGTACATTTGGTACATTTGTATTTGTGGTCATATTATCTCTTTATTCCTTCTTATTTATTTTAGCCTTATTTTATAAAAAAGTTAATTACCTCTAAGCATTTGGAGCAAAGTAGCTCCTACAGTTACTACAAGACCAAGCATTGCTAGTGTTGTAGGATCTTGCAATCTCTTATCAAATCCTTGCTCTTCTCCGCAATCTATTTCAGTTCCTATATCAATATTTCCAAAAAGACCTCTAGATTCCTCCTCATCTTCAATGAAACATCTCTCTTCAGGCTCAAAGAAATCATTTCGACCTCCATCTCCATCCATGTTTCTCATCATTTCTCTCTGCTGCTCCATTCTTTCCTGCTCCATCCTCATCTGCTCATCCATCATCTCTCTATCCATCCTGTCCTGTTCTTCCCTCATCGCTCGTTCTTGTTCCATTCTTTCTCTGTCGGCTTCCATCTGCATTTCAGTTCTTTCTCTCTCCATTTCCATTCTTTCCCTGTCAGCTTCCATCTGTCTTTCCATCATCTCTTGATTCATCCTGTCCTGTTCTTCCATTCTCTCCCTATCCATCCTCATCTGCTCTTCCATTCTTTCTTGTTCCATCCTCATTCTTTCATCTTCTTGTCTCTGCATATCTTGCATCATTTTATCGCCCATATCTTTCATGCCTCCCATCATACCTCCCATCATACCGCCACCTCTTTGACCTTTACCATAAGCTATCTTTTGAGCCCCGAAATTAGAATTTCCGTCAGGAAGTAAAATTGCATTTGAGCCAGGATCACAGTGGTTTACCAAACCTATTTTTCCACCTTCTTTTGTAGTAAATGCTATTGTACAAGGATCATCTTTACTGAATGCAACATAATTTAGTGTTCCAGGTATTCTTACAGGCATTCCTTCCTGACTAAAATTATTTTGCCATCCTATATTTGACCAATAAAGCTGATCATTTTTTAAAAACATAAATTGAGGTTGCATTTCTCTTGAAGGTTTAATTGAATCAAAAGGATGAAAAACTGGATCTCTTTCATCTTCTCCACCTTCTCTAATTGGCCAATTTCTAAAATCATCCATATTGTATCCCCAAATATTTCCATCAACTTCGTATGCAAATATATTTCCGTATGCCTCTCCTGCAAATGCAGGCGCATTCTCATCTTGAGGAGTAAAAGTCATTGGTACTGCTTCGCTTTGACCAAAACCCTGTTCTTCAGGAGTTCCCCAAACATTTTTTAGAAAAATATCTTTATTACCATTAATATCTGAAACAAAAATTATCTGATCCCAAGGCCCCCAATCAGGCATCATTTCGTTTGAACCATTATGAGTCAAGTTGAATTGCCTATCGCCATACAAATCTTGAACTACGATATTAAAAAAGCCATCCCTGTTTGATGTGTAAGCAAAATGAGACCCATCTGGACTAATAGTCGGCCATCTTTCATCAGAATTTGAAAAGGTTAACTGCCTCAAATTATTACCTTGCCCATCCATATAATATATGTCCCAATTGCCATTCATATTTGATTCAAAAACTACAGCTCCATCCATGTAAGCTCTATCTTGCGGAATTTTATTATTAAAATCTAATTCTGCTTCATAATCAATAGCACTAACATCTTGAGTAATGAAATGGAAAGAACCTAAAGTTACCAATAATATGAAAAGTTTTACCGCTGAACGCTTAAACAATTATTACTCCGAGGATAAGGTTTTCTTTTTATCTAATACTTCATATGCATATGAAAAGTCACCTGGAAGCATTCCTAATGCTCCCCCAGGAATTCCATTGTAAACATCTACTACAACTGTAGTAACTTCAGATTCCACTAATGTATCACTCAAAAATCCTTCACCCATATCTTTTGCTACATTAGTTAATGCTTGTTCAAGAGCATCACCAGACTTATCTTTAAGTTCTTCTGTTTCGATTGGGTAAGCAAGGGTAGCTATGAATGATACCGCTGCACCTACAATCAAGAAACCAGCAACTAAACCTAGGGCTACCCCACCAATTTTATCTAGCCAGCCAAGCAATATTACGCTTAGCATAGTCTTTAAAATCTTTGCTACAAATCTTCCAGCAATAAATATACCCACATAAATTACTACATATGCTAGAGCAGTAGCAATTGCTTCACTTTCAACATTCTGACTTATAAGCCCAACTACTCTCTCCGAAAATTGACTACTCACTAAACTAGCAACGTACAATGAAGCTACCGTTAAAGCTCCTGTAATTAATCCTGATCTATAACCCCATAATGCACCAAGGGCAAAGAGCACAATCAAAATCCAGTCAAAAAAATTCATATAAGCCCCCTTAAATCTATCTTGAAGTATATCATCTAAATAATCCTGTTGAATGTCAATCTTAGCAAATTTTATGGTCGGGGAGCCGGGATTCGAACCCGGGACCTCCTGGTCCCAAACCAGGCGCGCTGCCAAACTGCGCCACTCCCCGATATAGGTTTATTTCAAGGCTTTANCTATGGCNTCNCAGCCTTGCATGTANATTGTAGAATCNGTATTAATAGATATATATTGTACACCTAAATCTTTTAACCATTTCCCCATNTCAACATCTTTNGCATANGANCCTACNGCTCTTCCNGCACTNCTAGCTTTATCAGCTGCTATTTTCATNGCATCNGCAACTTTCTTNTCAGTAACTTGNCCAGGNACACCTAAAGATTGNGAAATATCGTAAGGACCCAANAAAAGNACATCTATNCCTTCAACTTCCATAATTTCATCTAAATTATCTAATCCNTTTTTTCCTTCAATATGAACAATGGTCATTGTTTTTTCATTCTGAATATCTGTATGATCTTTGCCCTTATTGACGAAGTAGTCCCCTGCTCTAGTAAAAATTGACAATCCTCTATGCCCAATTGGGTCATATTTAACTGCATTCACTACATCAATAGCATCCTGCTTAACATTTATCTGAGGAACCTGAACACCAGTAGCACCAACATCCAAAGCTCTTAAAATTAATCTTTCGTTGTTTTCGCCCACCCTAACTATAGGATCTACTCCAGTTCCATTAGCGACCATAATCAAATCAGTAATAGTTTGCATGTCTAACGGCCCATGTTCAGTATCTAAAATACAAAAGTCCATACCTGAATAACCCAAAGTATCAATCATTGTTCCTGATGGGACTATACAGAAAGGCCCTACAACAACTTCTCCTTTTTTAATTCTAGATTTAATTGATTCTTTATTTGACATTTATCACCTCATAGATTTTCATTAGGCTTATACGATGTTTAGCACAATGTGTTAATTTAGCAACACAATAACAAATAATCAATTATCGAAAGAAAATTAATGATAAATAATGGAAAATTAATCTTCTTGGGAACTGGATCATCTGATGGAATTCCTCGTGTAAGCTGCCTTACTGACCCAAATTCTAACTGTAAGGTATGCAATGATGCTCAAAATCCAGATTCTAAAAATAGAAGAAGAAACACATCTGTAGCTATCAAATCTTTTGATAAAAATGGCCAAAGTAGAAATATTATAATTGACGCAGGTAAGACATTTTGGGAATCAGCAATTAAATTCTTTCCAAAAAATGAAATTAGAGAGATTAGTGACCTGATTATCACCCATGCACATGCTGATGCAATAGGAGGCATAGATTATTTAAGAGACTGGACAAATTTTGTTCAAAATACCGTTAAAATAAATTTGAGGGATCAAGATTTAGAATCAATTAAAAAAGTTTATTTTTATTTATTCGAAAATGGAAAAGTTAAAACTAAGGGCCCGATCCCTAAAATTCAGTTCAATATTATTGATGAAAAATCATTTAAAATAGGAGATTTAAATATTACTCCTATACCAGTGTTCCATGGTAATCAGTACATTTCTTTTGGTTATAAATTTGGTAAAATAGCATATATTTCTGACGTTTCAGAAATCCCAAAATCTTCAGAAAATATGCTTGAAGATTTAGATATATTAATCATAGACGCACTAAGGCCCGAGCCTGCTTATTTCTCACACTTTACTTATAATCAAGCTTTGGAGGTAATAAGGAAATTTAAGCCCAAAAAATCATTTTTTACTGACATAATGTGTGCAGTGGATCACGATGAAACAAATTATGATCTTTCAAAATTACTTGATACAGAAGGCATAGATATTCAATTGGCCTATGACGGAATGACAATAGATTTTAATTACTGATTTTTTTTGTATTCCTTGTAGGTATTCTCGTCTGGCGGATAATATTTTCCTGGAGACAAATTTTCTTCAGATAATTTATTCTTTATCCATTCCTCTAATCTATCATACTCAATTGCTGCATCAGCAACTTCTTTGCATATAGTTCTCGGAATAACTACTACCCCATCATCGTCAGCTACAATATAATCCCCTGGCATAACTAAAATTCCATCAACTTTTACTGGCTCATTAGTTGAACATGGAGTGCCAATCATGGTTCCTAAATTAGACGTCTTGCCATAACCCCATATTCGAATATTATATTTCTCAACGGAACCCATATCTCTTACCCCTCCATCACATACTAAACCATCAATTCCTCTCTGTTTTAATCTCAGAAATTTAATATCACCTCCGATTGACATTAAGCTTGTTTCCATTGAATCCATAACTATTACATCGCCTGGACCAGCAATCTCAAACGCCGCATACTCAGGTGATTTTTCATTTTTCGGTTTCATTTCATCAAAGTCAGGTCTTGCAGGGAGATATCTAACTGTTATTGCCCTCGCTACAAGCCTGCTACCATCATTTAAAGGCATAACGTTATTCATAAGTACATATCTTGGGTTATAGCCAAATTGTCGTGCCATAACATCAACGAAAGCAGAGGTATTTATTGACTTTAATTCTTCTCTTATTTTCTTATTTAATCTGTGAGAAGGAGTTTTATTTATTTTTCTATTTGTCATCTGGTCTTCCATCTCCGAGTCCAGTAGCTATCATACCTCCATCTACCAATATGGTCTCGCCATTAATATATTCCCCCATTTTAGAAGATAAAAATACTACTGAGTTAGCAATATCGCTTGGAAGGCCTTGTCTTCCAGATGGAAACCAAGGCATATTTATTGCCTCTGGCTCAATTCTATCGTCATCAGGTATTGTATTATTTATTGCTCCTGGCGCGATACAATTTGAATTAATTCCTGTCCCTGACAAATCAGCAGCCAAACCTTTTACCATCCTTCTTATTCCCATTTTTGCAATACCGTAAGGAGTCCAATCTTTAGCAGCCCTAAAAGAATGAACACTTGATATGCAAATTAGAGAGCCTGCAGTGTTACGCTTTACCATCTCTTTAGAAGCCTTCTGACACGCAAAAAAATAACCTTTTAATGATAAATCCATCATATAATCCCACCATTCTTCATCTATTTCATTAAATGGCTTGTTTTGGGGTTGCATAATAGCATTATTAACTAGAACATCAATAGATCCATTTTTATCCAAAAATTCATCTATCATTGAATCAATATTATCTTTCTTGCTTACATCAAATATATGAGATGAACATTTCCGACCCAAAGATTCCACTAAATCTACAGTCTTTTGGGTCTCTTCATCATTAATATAATCATTTACACCTACGTCAGCTCCTTCTTGAGCAACTTTATAAGCAATTCCTCTTCCAATCCCTTTTCTTGCTCCGGTTACAAGGACTTTTTTTCCGTCTAATAATCCCATTTTTAACTCCTTTGTTATTTTGAACTTTCTCCATACGGACAAATATTCCAGTAAAAACACCATTTCTTGGAACAGTACCAACTTCCCTCAGGAGCAGGCAAGAATACTCTTTTTCTTATAGCTCCACTAACGCTTCTAATTTTCTGAGAAACAGAATTAATTGAAAGTTCATTTACTTCATGAACTATTAAATCAGATTTTGGTTCTTTTGTATCTACAACTTGGGCAATAGCAACCTTACTTATATTTGTAATTTTTGAATAAGTGACTAATTGTATATCTCTACTAAGATCCAATTTTCTATTTTGTGACCTAACTTTTGTATCTACTATCATGTCATCTTCAGTAATTAAATCGGCAAAACCAATTACAGGAACCTGCATCCCCATATCACCAACTAATTTTACTTGAATAGATTCCTCAGATTTTGGAACAAGGTTTTTTCCGTGAGTTTTATGGTATAAGTCAGAGAGCCTTGAAACAGTGTCTCTGCTTTCTGATTTTGAGATTTCCAATTGAACTTCGTCAGCCAATTCATCATGCTGGTCAACTGCCAAATCTATAAAATCTTTCGTCTTCATTCCAATTTTATCTGAAGCTTTAATTAAAAAATGACCATTCGCAGCCTTATCCACACTTAAGCCTCTCAACATTGACCCATTAAGAGGAGGTTTAATTTCCTCAATATAACGAAAATAATATTTCATACCACACTGAAGATAGGTTCTTATTTGGCTAACAGATATATGGTCTGGAAGTAGTATATTGCGTTTATTTTTATTATCTTCTATTTTAACTCTCTATTTGGCAGGGGCTTTATTTTTATAACTTTTTTCTAGCATTATTGGAGCTAGTATGGTTGTTACAATTGTCATAACTATTGTTACACCAAAAATAGTCTGAGAAATAACCCCAGTAGCTAATCCAATTCCTCCAATAATAAGAGCTACTTCACCACGAGGCATCATTCCAACGCCAATCCTCCAAGAATTTTCTCTATCGAAACCTGAAATAAGAGCTGGAACTCCTGAACCGATAATTTTGCTCAATATACCAAATATAGTAAGCACAAATGCAAAAGATAATGTAGTAGTCAAAGAATCTGAACCGAATATAGCCTGCAAGTTTACTTGCATGCCTATAACAGTAAAAAAAACCGGCACAACAAATCCATTAATTTTCTTTATAGGCTCTTCTATTTCTTTAAATAAGATTGTTCCTGATAATGCAAGCCCTAATGAGTATGCACCTATAATCATTGCTAATCCAAAATATTTCTCAGCTACCCCAGAAACTAAAAAGGCCAATCCAAGAGCAATGCAAAGATGCACGCTTGGCTCTTTATAAAAACCTTCTTTAGTACCCAGTTTCATAATTAAACTTGAAATCCAAGGAGAAGCCCAGCTTCCAAGCAATGTTAAACCTAAGAGAAATGAAATAGCTTTCAAGGAAATCCATAAAATTCCTATTCCTGAAACGACACCAGTAGCTTCGATTCCAACAATTACAGCTAAAATTAATATTCCTAGGACATCGTCTACAACTGCGCCCCCTAAAATTGTTACTCCTACCGAGGAGTCCAATTTACCTAAGTCACCTAAAACTCTTGCAGTTATTCCCACTGAGGTTGCAGTCATCATTGCGCCTACAAAGAGTCCGGGTATAAGGGCCTTAATTGATTCAAATGAAGCAAATCCAAATAATATTGTGGCCGTTAACCCTAAAATAAATGGAAGTGCTACCCCACCAATTGCAACAAAACTGGCAGATCCTATATTATCAAAAAATCTTTTCTTATTTGTTTCCAGCCCAGCTTCAAATAAAAGAATTATAGCTCCTAAATTAGCAAGAAAATAGAGTGATTGAGAAACTGGTATCACTGAGTCATGGTGAATATGTATTAACGGGCCAAAATTTCCAATTGAAAGGCTTCCTAATGCATAAGGACCAATTATAATACCAGCACCCAACTCCCCAATTACTCTTGGAAGTTTTAAATATCTGTAAAAAAACTCTCCAAAAAGTTTGGCGCAAATAATGATTATTGAAAGTAATATTATTGATTCTGCGACTAACGCAAGAGGAGAATCGTGCATCATAAACCTTTGACTAATTTATCTATTTAAATGATTTTAGAAACTCAATCAGATCTGCTTTTTCAGTTTCTGATAGCTCAAAAAAAGCATCTGACGAAATTTTAGCATCTCCCTGATGCATTTCAATAACATTAGTAAGTAAGTTGGATCTGCCATGATGTAAGAAAGGAGGCTCAGAATAAAAACCCCATAATTTTTTTGTTAGCCAATAATTTGTAGGAACACCTTTTTGCAGTGGCCTTTCATTATCAAGCATCTGCCCCATATCATGCCTTTTTAAATCACTAAATAAAGGGATAAGATAATTACCATCTTTATCCCTCTCAAGTTTACTCACATAGTTTTTTAAATCTATGACAAGATTATTCTCTGATTCAGACAATGTAGTACTATTTTCAGTATTAAATGGGCCCGGCTCAACAAATTTAAGGCTTTTCAGGGGAAGATTAGAAACGTGACAGCTTGAGCAACCTAAATCTTCAAAAATAACCTCCCCGTTATTTTGGGATTGCCTAATCTTTGAGTCGCTAGAAATATTTCTCTTAGGATAATCTAGGGTTGCTTGAAATAAAGTTAATGCGGTTATATCACCTTCAGTTAATTCGTTAATCACCCCGTCTCTATCGGAATCTGAATTATTTCCCACAAGTTCTTCTGATTGCATACCATGGTGGTGATTCATAGATATATTAGAAAAATCTCTGAGTGAAGAGATAACCCCTTTTTGTATAAAAGGTCTTACAATAAAATCATTATCAACTCCATCTATATGAGAAGTATCAATATATCCATTAGGCAAAGCAATTATATAACCAAAATTTATTCCTTTAGTAATTAGATCAGCTTTATGTGGGGCGTTATCAGTCTCCGATATCAACCTAGCTTGTTCAACAATAGTAAGTAATTCACTTGTCATCTCTCTGGCCAAAAGTTCAACTAATCCATCACCGAAAATTCCAACTGTATTTCTCTCATTCGTTATATCTAATACACTAGAAGAGTCGTCTTCAGAACCAACTGAACCTTCTAGAGTTGCAAAGTCCACGTCTGAAGCTAGGCCAAATACATTATTTGAATTATCCCCGCCACCACCAACTTTAGGTAAATTATGACAAGCTACGCAGGAATTCGCATCAGGGCCAGATATTCTATTAAAATTTTGAGGCGATTCTCTTCTAGATCTTTTTTTTGCTGTTCCTGATGACTCTGGTCTGCCAAGACCGTCTAGTTCATTAAAAGATAACGAAAAGAGTAACTCACCATGACTTATTAATTCTTCGATACTATAGTCTTCTATATTATCTTGATTTATATGAAAAGGAATTTTTGGCCCCTCTCCAATATTCTCTTCTATTACAACTAAAGATTTACTGCATGAAGAAAATAGGAATATTAAAGAAATAATAACTCCAATAATAAAAATATTCTTATACATTTCTTATAACTTTTTTTGGCGCTCCCATACCATCTTCTATTATACCAATTGCAATTAAATTATCGCTTCTATCTAAAAAGGCTAATTTATCCTTTTCTTTATATTCAACATTCACTTTTATAGGATTTCCAACCAATATTTTTTTTAATTCTAAATCATTAATATTTACCATTTTAAATCCAAAAAGTACTTCTTGGGGAGGAATTATTAAATCTTTGAAAAGATTATCAGCTAATTTTTTTTTCGCATTTCCTAATTTTATTGAAGAATCAATACTAAAAGCGCCAGATAATGTTCTTCTTAAATCTACCATATGAGATAAGGAGTTTAATTTTTTACCAATATCATTAATTAAGCTCCTAACATAAAATCCTTTGCCACAAATAATTTTAATTTGGAAGTAAGGAGCAGAAAAATCAATCAATTCAACCGAAAATAATTCAACTTTTCTTATTTTTGGCTTAATTTCAATTCCTTTTCTTGCAAGATCATACATTCTTTTACCATTTATTCTCAATGCGCTATAAATTGGAGCTTTCTGTTCTTTTTCTCCTAAAAAAGAACTTAATGCACTTCTAAAATCTTCTTCATTAATATGATCAAATTTAGCATTTCCAGTAACTGTCCCTTGGGAGTCGTATGTATCAGTTTCTTCTCCAAACTTTCCTTTAGCTAGATATTCTTTTTTATTAGAGTTAATTTCATCAGATAATCTATTGGCAAAACCTACACTAACTGGCAAAACTCCTGAAGCTATTGGATCTAAAGTGCCAACAAAACCTAATTTTGAATTACTAATATAAGGCTTTAATTCCCTTATAACGGAATATGAAGAAAGCCCAGAAGGCTTGTCAATATTTATAAATCCATTCAACAAATTCTTTATTCTTGCAAAGAAGAAATGTTTGCCTGATCAATTAATCTCTGAATTCTTTCAGCTTTTTCAATTGTTTCATCTAATATAAAAACTAATTCGGGAATCATCCTTAACTTTATAAAATCTGAAATAGAATTCTTTATATTACTTTTATTGTTTTCTAGTTCATTTCTAACTGAGTCTTTAATTTCCTGGTCAGACATAACCGATAAATATACTTTTGCTTGGGATAAATCCGGACTAATATCAACTTCAGTTACAGAAACCAATACCTTAAAATCAAAATTTAGCCTAATTATTTCACTTAGAGCTTTTTGTAGTGTGTTGCCAACCTTTTCAGACCTTCTGCTCATTAATCATTAATTCGTAACTATCTCAAAACATTCAACTATGTCACCAATTTCATAATCATTAAATCCATCTAAAGTAATACCACCTTCCATTCCAGATTTTATCTCTCTCACATTTTCTTTCAGGTGCCTCAAAGATGAAATTGAACCTTGGTGAATCAGTTCATCTCTTCTAGTAATTTTAACAAGGCCATTTCTTTTTATTGATCCTTCTACAACCCTAAAGCCTCCTGCAACTTTGGTTTTGCCAACTGAGAATGTATCTAAAATCTCAGCAATTCCATGAACTTTCTCTTCGGTTTCACTTTTCTTATTTTCTAGAATCATTTCTGTTAAATCATCAATCATTTCATACACGATATTGTAATTTTTAATCACAATATTATTTGACCTTGATTGCCTTATAGCCCCTTGTTCAATCTGGCTTTGAAATCCAATCACTACCGCATCTGCAGCAGAAGCTAGCATTACATCATTTTCATTTACAGATCCAGAAGATGCATGGGTTATTTCAATAGCAACTTCTTCATTTCTTAAAGTTTCTAGGACTTTTTTAACAGCATCAACAGATCCGTCAGTTCCACATTTAATAATTATCCTAAATTTATTTTCATCATCATCATTTTCAGGATCTCTAATTATCGATTTAACCTGTTCTTTTGTTGAGCTTAATGATTTATGATGTTTTTTTGCTTCTTTATCAGACTTAAATATTTTGAATTCATCACCTGCTTTAGGAACTGAGCTAAGTCCTAATACTTGCGCAGGAGCCCCGGGAGAAACATTCTTTACTAATCTATTGAATCCGTCAGTAAGACTTTTTATTTTACCAATTATATCTCCTGCAACAATATAGTCTCCGACACTAACAGAGCCCTCTTTAACTAGTATAGTACCTAAAGATCCTTTTGATTTATCCAAAAAACCTTCTAAAATATATCCTTGGCCTAATACATTTTTTGGAACTTTTAATTCAAGTATTTGACCCAACAAAACTATAGACTCCAAAAGATCATCTATGCCTTTAGAAGATGTTGCAGATGTTTCAACGCACATAATTTCACCACCATAATCTTCAGGAATAATGTCATGCTCTACTAACTGAGTTTTAACTTTATTTACATCAGCATTAGGTAAATCGCACTTATTTATTGCAACAATTAAAGGTGTTCCTGCAGATTTAATATGATCAATTGCTTCAATTGTTTGTCTCATAACTCCATCATCAGCTGCTACCACTAATACAGCAATATCGGTTATCTGAGCTCCTCTAGCTCTCATAGATGTGAAAGCTTCATGACCAGGCGTATCTATAAAAGTAATTTTTTCATTTAAATGTGTTATTTGGTAAGCTCCAATACTTTGAGTAATGCCTCCAAATTCTGAGTCTGCTATTCTTGAGCCTCTGATTACATCTAATATTGAAGTCTTTCCATGATCGACATGCCCTAAAATAGTTATTACTGGAGATCTTAATATAACTTCAGAGTCAGGAATACTGGTGAGATCTAATTCTGATTTTAAAGATTTCTGCTGATCAGCTTTGGGCTTTAAAACTTTAAATCCAAATTCATGAGCAACTAGTACAGCTGACTCAAATTCAACGATTTCATTAATGTTTGCCATTACTCCGTGCCTCATCAGCTCCTTTATTACTTCTGCAGGAGATATATCCATTATTTCAGACAAATCACCAGCAGTAAGCTGTTTAGGCAAATCTAAAAGTTTTTCTTCATCAGAGATTAAATTATTTTGATTTTCTGACATCTGTTCATAAAATTAGCTCTTTAGATCTTCTATATCTTCAGCAAATCTTATTACACCTTTCTTTGTTTTTTTATTATTCTTTTTAACTATTGAATCTATATTCCAAATATCATCTTCTTTTACTTCATCCATTTTTTCTTTTTCCTCTACTTCAGGCTCTTCCACATCATTAACCGAATTTGAGGATTCAACTATTTCAACAATATCTTCTTGAGAAAACACCTCATTTTCACTAACAATTTTTTCTGCTAATTCTTCAACTTTAGCTTTTTCATTCTCATCAATAGATTCAATTTTGGTACCTGAAGCTCCAGGTATTTGCGACCTGACCTCCTGAAGCCTTTTCTCAGTCATTCCAGAAATCTCTAATAGATCCTTATCTAGCATTTCTTTTATTTGATTTACTGTTGAAATTCCTGCAACCTTCAATATCTCTTCAGTATTAACATCAATTCCATTTTTTGAAAGCTCCGTGCTAGTAGCGTCTTCATTAACCTCCTTAGAAGAAGAATCGGATTGTATATCCACCTTCCATCCACATAATTTAGCAGCTAATCTAACATTTTGACCATCTTTTCCAATAGCCAAAGAGAGTTGGTTTTCAGGAACCACAACTTGGGCTGACTTATCAGCAGCACTAAGCTTGACCGTTTCAACATCAGAAGGGCTAAGAGATTTAATTATAAACTCTACAGGGTCCTCGCTCCATTCAATTACATCAATTTTTTCCCCTAATAATTCATTTACAACATTCTGAATTCTGAGACCTCTTAATCCTACGCAAGCACCAACTGCATCAATGCCTTCTTGATTAGAATTTACAGCTATTTTACTTCTTGACCCAGCTTCTCTAACTATATTTTTAATTTCAATAACACCGGTGTTGATCTCAGGTACCTCTATCTCGAACAGGCCTTTTAATAAATCTACATTAGACCTAGAAACAATTACTTCAGGCCCTCTTCTCTCTTGATCAAGCTTTGAAATAAAAAATTTCAGTTGTTGTCCAACCCTATATTTCTCAGCAGATACCTGTTCTTGTAAGGGCATTACAGCTTCACCTCTTCCTAATGAAACTATTACATCTCTGCCTTCTATTCTTTGGACAGTTCCTGCCATAACTTCACCAATTCTGTCAGAATATTCATCTGCAACTAATTGCCTTTCAGCCTCTCTTAATTTTTGAAGTAATAATTGCCTTGAAGTTTGAGCAGTGATTCTTCCTGGGTCAGGCTCAATATAACCAGTAGTAACCTCTTCCCCAACAGTTATATCTGGATAATGATCCTGAGCTTGAGATAAAGAAATCTCTAAATCGCTATCTTCAACTTCATCAACAACCGTTTTTATTGTTCTGACAACTGTATCTCCTGTATCTGGATTCAAGTCAACGCGAACTTCTTGTCCATTGGCATCTTTCTTGTAAGAATGCTCTAAAGCAAACTGAATAGCAGATAGTACGACACTTTGTGGCAAGCTCCTATCATGAGCAAGTGCTGTCAAAGCCAACATCATTTCATTTTTCAACTTAATTATCCTTTACTGTCCATTATTATTGAACAAAAAAAAGTGGGCTCAGCCCACTTCTACGTCACAAACTTTATATTTTAAGAGTATTTTACATCACGAAAATAATTATTAAAAGCTAGAATTATAATTCTATAAAATATTTGATAATTCTTTGTCTATATTTTCAATTTTTACCATCCTTAATTTATCTTCTCCTCTTTCTAATATCTCTACTTCAGAATTTTCTAAAGATCTTTTACTAATTACAATTCTTACAGGGACTCCCGATAATTCGTAATCATTAAACTTAACTCCAGGTCCTTCATCTCTATCATCAAACAAAACCTCATATCCAGAGTTAATTAAATCAGAATAAATACTATTTGAGGCCTCTTTAACTTCAAGGTTATCTGTATTTAAATTTGCAATATAAACATGAAAGGGTGATATATTTTTATTTAGAACTAATTCTTTTTGGTTTGAATTTGCTTCAATTGCAGCAGCTAGCAATCTCCCTACCCCAATACCATAACATCCCATTTCAACACTTCTTTGTTTACCTTCTTTATCCAAAAAATTTAACCCCATTTTCGTGCTGTAGGCATTTCCTAATTTAAATATATGCCCTACTTCAATTCCTTTATACTCATTCATTCCTTTGCATTTAGTATCATCACAATCAATTGAAAGATATCCTTTTTTGGCTTTAGCTATATCAGTATGAGATTTAATATTGAATTCTTTTTCTGGTACAACACCTGATAAGTGAATATCCTCTTTGTTAGCACCGAGTATATAGTCGGCTTTAAGATTAATAGAATCATCTAGAATCAGGTCAAAATTATTTCCAATTGGAGATATAAAACCTGGAGTTAAGCCTAAATCAACTACTTCATCATTATTTGCCAACCTCACATCATTTTGAAGCAAATTCTTTAATTTCGTCTCATTCACCTCTAGGTCTCCAGCTAAAGAAACTAAAACTGGCTTTTTAGAAGAAAAATATACCATTGTTTTTATAAAATTATAGGAATCTAAATTAAAAAAATTAGATAAATCTTTTATTGATTTAATGTTTGGGGTTTTTACTTCAGATATTTCAATAGAATTATTATTAATAGTCTTGATTATTTTTTTAAATTCAGCTTTTTCCTCATTTGCTGCATAAGAACAAATATCACATTTAAGAATCGTGTCCTCTCCGCTTTCTGCTACAGAAATAAACTCAGATGATACTTTTCCTCCTATTGCCCCACTATCTGCGGCAACTTTTATGACATCAATTCCACATTTATTAAAAATATTAAAATATGCATTAGAAAATTTTTCATATATATCATCTAAGTCATTTTGATCTGCGTGAAAACTATAGGCATCTTTCATTTCAAACTCTCTGACCCTTAATAGTCCGCCACGAGGTCTAGTCTCATCTCTAAATTTAGTTTGTATATGAAACAATGAAAAGGGCATGTCTCTATAGCTATTTACTTCGCTTCTAACCAAAGATATTACTGACTCTTCATGGGTAGGAGCAATTATCATTATCTTATCTCTTCTATCTTTAAATCTAGCTAAGGGGGGGATAAAAGAATCTATTCGGCCACTTTCTTCCCAAATATCAGAAGGTTGAATTACTGGAAAGTTTGCTTCGTGGCAATCAATGGAATTCATCTCATATCTAATTATATTTTTAATTTTCTCAATCACTCTCCAGCCAATAGGAGTAAAGCTAAATATACCAGCGCCAAGCTGACTAATATAGCCAGCCTTAGTTAATAATTTATGACTAAGCATTTCTGAATCCTCAGAAACGTTTCTTGAAGTAGACCAATAATATTTTGATAGCTTAATATTTCCTCCTATCCAATTTTCTAGTTACTCCACCTTTTTTTAACATAATCTTCCACCATAGATATAAACTCTTTGGCAATATTTTCACCTTCTAAAACTCCGACCTTATCCCCATCTATAAATATTGGAGCCTTAGGAGATTCTCCAGATCCAGGCAAGGAAATTCCAATATCTGCGCTCTTTGATTCACCTGGGCCATTAACAACACAACCCATTACTGCCACTTTAAGATCAGAAGATCCTGGATATTTGATATTCCATTCTTTTGAATTACTTTCAAGATATTCTTGAATCTCCTCGCTTAATTCTCTAAAAAATGTAGATGTTGTTCTACCACATCCAGGACACGAGGTTACTGAAGGCCTAAAATTTCTAATACCAACTGATTGAAGAATTTCCTGACTTAATTTAACTTCCTTAGTCCTTTCGCCTCCTACTTCAGGAGTTAGACTACATCGAATTGTATCTCCAATTCCATCAAGCAATAGATTCCCCAAGGCAATAGAAGTTGAAGATATTCCTTTAGTTCCCATACCTGCTTCTGTTAAGCCAAGGTGAAGGGGAAAGTTGCATTTTACAGCTAAATCTCTATAGACAGAAATCATTTGCCTTACCCTAGAAACCTTACATGAAATAATAATCTTATCTTCTCCAAGTCCTAGGCCAATTGCTTTATCTGCACTAATTAAAGCGCTTTCTACAAGGGCTTCTTTTTCGACTAACTCAGAGTCTTCTGGAATTTCTTTTTTGGCGTTATTTTCCATTTTAGAATTTAATAACTCTTGGTCTAAGCTTCCAGCATTCACACCTATTCTCACAGGCTTATTGAATTCTTTGGCAACCTTGATAAACATTTCAAAATTTTCATCTCTTCTGTTGCCTCTACCAACATTTCCTGGATTAATTCTATATTTATCCAAATTTTCTGCACATGATTTATGTGAAGATAAAAGCCTATGGCCTATAAAATGAAAGTCTCCAATGATAGGGACATTACAACCTAAATCATGAAGTCTTTTCTTAATTTCTGGGATTGCCTTTGCCGAATTATCATTATTTACTGTCAATCTAACCAGTTCGCTGCCCGCATCATACAAAGCCATTACTTGAGATACAGTAGATTTGATGTCTGAAGTATCTGTGTCAGTCATAGACTGAACTGCAATTTTTGAATTGCCCCCAATAGGAACATTTCCTACATTAACTAAATTACTTTTTCTTCTTTGAATTTCCACTTGAATATTATATTACATTACTCTCAACATTAGCCCACTAAATCTATTCCTTGATAGATCCTAATTATGTCTTGGGCAGTTATTATGAAAAGAAGAGTAAGCATAAAAATAAAACCCATACCATGAACTAGCCTTTCTTTGTCAGGTGAAACTTTTTTCCCATTTCTTAATATTTCTATTAGGACAAATAAAATTCTTCCACCATCAAGGGCAGGTATTGGTAATAAATTTATAACAGCCAAACTTAAACTTAATATTGAAGTAAGTTCAACAAAAATCATAATTTTATCTTTAAGCTTAATTTCGGCAACAGCTATTTGACCAGTAATTTGACTAATACCTACAGGTCCTACAGCACTTGGGCCTGAAAATTGTGGATTAGTACTACCGGCAATCATAGCTTTTATGCTATTTATTGATAAATCAAAAAGTTGAATAACACTAAAGAAAGATTCTTTTATTGAGCCAATGACCCCATATCCAGGGTCTATTCTGGTTGGATTAGAGGAATAAATAGATATCCCTAGAGCACCTTGCCCTTCAGGAGGATTCCATCTGGGCTTTGAATAAAAATATTTTATATCCCCGTTATAATAAAATTTTTCCTCCCAGGAATCTGAAAATACATTTGGAATTCCTCTCTCAATTTTAATCTCTATATCTTCACCTAAAGAGGAGGTTATATTTTTTTGCAACTCACTCATATCATTTACTGATCTTCCATTTACCGAAAGTATTTTATCTCCAGATTTTAAACCCGAGTTGTGTGCTGGAGAATTTTTAATTACCTCCATAATTATCAAATCTGACTTTTGAATCTGCCCAGGCAATAAAAATGCCACAAAGAATAATAAAAATGGGAGCAGGAAATTAATAAGAACCCCTGAAATTAATACAATTAACCTCTCATAAGGTTTTTTTATGAAAAAGCTTTCAGGATGGTCAGAATCTTCTTCACCAAACGGCCTTACAAACCCCCCAAGAGGCAATAAATTAAACGACCATTGCATCTCCTTAAAATAAATTTTTCCATTTTCATAATAATGAGAAGATATTTCTATAATATCCTTATTTAAGCTTAAAGGAATTTCTTTTTTTGAGTCATATATATCTTCTACTGATAATTGATTATAGATAAGCTTAGTTTTCACAAACAAATATTTCTTAGGGGAAAAATTTTTATACTTTTCAAGAAGTTGCTTCTCTATAAATAAAGAATTTTTACCAGACCATATAGAAAATAGTTTTGGCGGAAACCCAAACCCAAATTCAAGCACCTTAATTTTAAAAAAACGAGCTGAAAAATAATGTCCAAATTCATGAAAAATAATCAGAGGCAATAAAATTAAAATAAAACTTATAATGCTTGCAAAAACTGTCATTCTATTTCCTTTAAAGTTCTAAAATAAGATTCGTTGACGGTCTCTTTAATAGTTTCTAAATTATATTCTTTAGGAAAATCAAATTTGCTATAAGCTCTTTTCATGACATCCAGCATTTCTGTATAGCTAATTTTATGTTCTAAGAACATTTCTACTGCTGCCTGATCTGAACCTACTAAGAATGATGGTGCCAATTTTGATGAATTTAATAATTTAATTCCAAAATTAAACCAACTAAGCTTCTCGTCTGGAAAAGTCTCAAATGATAAGTTTGATATTTTTTTAAAATCTATTTTTTTAATTTTAGAACTAGACAATCTTTCAGGATAATAAAGCCCGTATAATATAGGGATTTTCATATCAGGATATGATAATACAGCTAAAATATTCCCATCTTTAAACTCGGCCAAGCCATGAATCAGGCTCTGCCTATGAAATAATACATCTACTTTATCAAGTGGTAATGAAAAAAGATTAGATGCCTCTTGCACCTCAAATACCTTGTTTATCAATGTAGAAGAATCAACAGTGATTTTATTACCCATTTTCCAAGTGGGGTGGTTTAAAACATCTTTAACAGTAATTTTTTCTAATTCTTCCGGTGAGTGATCTCTTAAAGCACCCCCTGAAGCAGTCAGAATGACTCTATCAATAGATCTATGATCTTCATTTCTTATACATTGCCATATTGCAGAGTGCTCACTGTCTAACGGAATTATTTCTGAGCTATTATTTTTAGATAATTCAACTAATATATCTCCTCCCGCAACTAAACTTTCTTTATTAGCTAATAATATTCTTCGACCTTGTTTTGTTGAAGAAATTGTAGGATCGATTCCTTCAATTCCAGATAAAGCAATAATAATTAGATCAGATTCATCATATTTTAAAATTTCATCATAACCCTTAAGTCTTTTTCCATAAGAATATTCGACATCACTATTAGAATAATAATATTTTGGCTTAAACTTATTTACGTATTCCTCTAATTTTTCTTCATTATTCCCTGCAGTAAGAGTTATTATTTCAAACTCATGCAAATTCTCTTCAATTAACTCTAGGCATTGAGCACCTACAGAACCTGTTGAGCCAAGAATAGAAATTCTTTTTTTCATGCTAGTGCCTTTACTAATGATAATAAAGTTAGAGTTATAACTATTGAGTCTAATCTGTCAATAATTCCACCATGGCCAGGAAGAATCAGGCCAAAATCTTTTACTCCGAAATTCCTTTTGATCCCAGAAGCATAAAGATCTCCAATGATCGCCAAAAAGGGTATAAATAAAGCTAAGATAAAATTTATATAAAATTCAGTTACAAGGCTGTTAGAGATAAGGTTAATGAATAAGTAAAATAAAATTCCTGCCGCATATCCTGATATATAACCTTCCATGCTCTTGTTAGGACTTAATTTTAATAGGAAGTTTATTTTACTTTTGCCAAACTTTGAACCAATAAAATAGGAAGTAGAATCCACTACAAATACTGTTAAGATCGGAAAAATTATCCATTTAAGATCCGAAAATGATTCGTACAGTAATAAAATACTAGCTACACCAGTAATAAAAAATAATGTGGAAGATTCTCTTAGTAAAAATTCTGAAAATCTTCTTCCTTCTAAATAGGAAAATTGAGGCCTATCTGATATCTTCTCGTCCTTATTTGTAATTCCTATAATTATTAATAAAATTCCAGTGACAAGTGCAATTAAATGTAATATTGAATTAATAATTGCTGAATATTCAACCCACTCAATTATGATTAAGTATAAAGGCACTAAAAAGAAAAAAAATAATATTATTCTTAATTTTCTTTTTTCATCGGTAAGCATAAGATTGGTCTCTAATACTATAAAAAATATTAATGTTAGAACCAATAAAAAAGTAAAGACACTTGATGCTAGTGACAAAAGCAATATTGGCGCAATGATTATTGATGTTCTTATTCTTATATTCATTAAAAATTTAATCTACTCCGAACCTTCTTTTTCTTTTTGAAAATTCAATTAAAGCTTTCGAAAATTCAGGAATATCAAAATCAGGCCATAAAGCATTACTTGTAAAAAATTCACTATAAGCAGTTTGCCAAATTAAAAAGTTACTTAACCTATATTCTCCTCCAGTCCTAATAACTAAATCAGGGTCTGGAACTCCATCGTTTAGAAATTTATTAAACAAATCTTCATTAATTTTTTCAGAATTCACTTTGCTATTTACGATTTTCTTTGTAGTTTCTATGATCTCTTTTCTTCCACCATAATCAAATGCAATGATTAAGTTGATACTTTTATTATTCTCAGTATTTCTAACTGCTTCTAATATATTATCTCTTGTTTTATTATCTAATCTTTCTGTACTTCCTTTTATCAAAATCTTCACTCCTAGTTTATGCAGATTAGAAAAATTCTCTGCCAAAGACTCTGCCAACAAAGTTTTCGTAATATAGTTCACTTCCTTCTTAGATCTATTCCAATTTTCAGTTGAAAATGTAAATAGTGTTAGAAACTTAATTCCTAACAATTCCATGAATTTCAATATTGACTCAATATTTTTCGTTCCTGCTTTATGGCCTGAAAAGACTGGGATTTTTTTCTTTGCAGCCCATCTTCTATTCCCGTCCATAATTATAGCAATATGAGAAGGCATTAAAGAGGAATTTTCTTTAAAAGAATCTAAGACTATAGATTCAAAACTATTATTGGGCTCTTTACCAATAGGTTTCAAACTTCCATTAACTCGTTTTCTTTTTCTTGTGAAATATTAGAAATAAGGTCAATATTATCATCGGTACTTTTCTGTATTTCTGACTGGAATCTTCTACTATCATCTTGTGAAATTTCACTTGATTTTTCAAGTAATTTTATCTCATCCATCCCACTTCGCCTGACATTTCTTATTGATATTTTAGTATCTTCAGATTTCTTTTTTAATGATTTTACTAGTTCCAATCTTCTTTCCTCATTTAAAGGAGGTACCACAAGCCTGATTGTATCTCCTTCTATTGAGGGGTTAATACCTAAATCAGACGATTCTATATCTTTGGCAATAGAAGTAACTGCAGATTTGTCCCATAACTGGATTAATATCATTGACCCGTCAGAAACACTTATTTGACCTAGCTCAGATAATTTCATCTGAGTTCCATGATAATCAACCATAAGTCCAGAAACTAAGCCTGAATGAGCCCTATTTGTTCTCATTCCAGAAATATCTTCCCGAAAATATTCAATTGTATTAGCCATTTTAGATCTAACGTCTAATATTAATTCTTCACTCATTTTAAATATCCTGAGTAATTAATGTTCCTAAATTTTCTCCATCTAGGATACCTGATAAGGCTCCTTTATTAAAAATATTGAATACGCTTATAGGCATATTATTATCCATGCATAATGACAATGCAGTGCTATCCAATGCCTTTATTTGCCTTGAAAGAGCATCAATATGGGTGATTTTATTAATCTTTTCTGCAGAAGGATTAGTTTTTGGATCTGAATCGTATACCCCGTCAACATCATTCTTTGACATCATTAGTAAGTCTGCAGACATTTCTAAGGCCCTTAGTGCGGCAGCTGTATCAGTAGTCATGTAAGGATTCCCGCTTCCTCCAACCAAAATCACAATTCTACCCTTGTCTAAATGCCTCAATGCTCTTCTTCTAATAAACAATTCTGCAACAGAAGGATTTGATAGCGCAGACATAGTTCTTACAGGTATATTTATATTTTCTAAAGCATCTTGAAGAGCAAGACCATTAATCATTGTCGCTAGCATTCCAGCTGAGTCTGCAACAGATCTGTCCATCCCTAATTTCTCATAGTCTGCACCTCTCCAAATATTACCCCCTCCAACTACCATTGCGATTCTTAAATCACTAAATTTACCTTTTACATCAGAAATTTCTTTAGATAGATATTCTAAAACATCAGTATCTATACCAAAATTTTTTTCTCCAATAAGCGCTTCCCCGCTAAGTTTTAGAAGTATGGTGCGAGGTGCCATTGTGTTTAACTCAAGAAAGGTCGAATTTAGTTATTCTAGAAATATTTACGTTTTCTCCAACTTTTGAAATCATAGATTTGATCATATCTTCTATTGTAACGGAAGGGTCTTTGATAAAATCTTGTGACATTAATATTTCTTCTTCAGAAGCTTTATCTGCCCCTTCATCGTCTTTAGATATAAATAAAGGCCCCATAGCGGCCACTTGCATTGCAAGATCTTTAGCTAAATTTATAAAATCATCAGTTCTAGCTACAAAATCAGTCTCGCATTTCAATTCTACTAATGCGCCTATCTTATTTCCTGCATGGATATAACTTTGAATCACTCCCTGAGAAGTATCTCTTCCTGATTTCTTTAAAGCGTTTGCAAGGCCTTGCTCTTTTAATATTTCTTCTGCTTTATCTGAATTTCCACCTGATTCATCAAGTGCTTTTTTAACCGCCATAATGCCAGCTCCAGTTTTCTGCCTCAACTCTTTAACTATACTCAAATCAACATCCATATTTACTCCTTGTCATTTTTAGAGGCTTCTTTCAATTGCGATTCTTTTGCTTTTTTTATTTCCTCTTCCTGAATTTGTGCAAATTTTTCTTTACCTTCTAAAACTGCGTCCGCTATCAACTTAGTTATTATACTTATTGATCTAAGCGCATCATCATTACCTGGAATAGGAACATCGATTTTGCTTGGGTCACTATTTGTATCAACAACAGCCACAATTGGAATTCCTAATTTATTAGCTTCATTAACAGCATTAAACTCCATCTCAGTATCGATTAAAAACATTAATTGCGGAACTTTTTCAATCCCTACTATTCCACCAAAAAATTTCTTGAGTTTCTTCGCCTTGGTAGCAAAAACTTGAAGTTCCCTCTTGGTATTAGTTTTGTCGTCCTGCTCAGAAGCTTTAGTCTCAAGATTTTTAAGAGTATCAACTCTAGATTTCATAGTTTCAAAATTTGTTAGCATTCCACCCAGCCATCTTTGATTGACATAAAAACTTTCGCATCTTTCTGCCTCACTCTGAATGGCTGACCTTGCTTGAAGCTTAGTACCTACGAATATACATTCCCCTCCCTGAGACACAATATCAATAATCAATTTCCTTGCCTCTTGAAGCTGAACGAGAGTTTTTTCAAGATTAATAACGTGAGATTTAGATTTTTTTGTAAATATAAATGAGTCCATCTTAGGATTCCACTTTCTTGTTGGATGGCCAAAATGAACTCCGGCTTCAAAAAGTGTTCTCAAATTAATTTCTTTTTCTTCTAGTAATTTATCCATTTATTTCTCTTCTAAAAACTCCGTTGTGGAGTATAGCACATTAAAATAGATTAAGTACAAGTTTTTTGTACTGTCGTTAAGTTGAATTACTTTTAGTAACATTGAAACATGAGAAAAATAATAAAAAATAATTTAGCTCTTACTTCTATAATAACAATAATAATTGGATTTTTAGCATTTTATACCGATATTTTTACTAACACTTATATCGATCAGATATTAAGAATTTCAAGCCAAGGGTCCAACGTTTTATCAAATGCATTAGATATACTTAACTTCGGATATTCTTTTATTGCCGGTGTATTAGCAGCAATTAATCCATGCGGAATTGTAATGCTGCCCGCCTACCTTAGCCTATATGTTTACAGCAACTCTGAGGAAAATGACATCACAACTTCTAAAAAGATTAGAAACTCATTAAACATCATTTTATTTGTTGGAGTTGGTTTCGTTGCTCTTTTCTCATTATCAGCAGTTATAGTTTCTTTAAGTTCTGAGTTAATTGGAGACTTAATTCCATTCTTGTCGATTCTGCTATCAATGCTTATTCTTTACTTTGGGATAGGAGAATTAAAAGGCGAGCAAATTTTTAGTAGCAAAATATCATCTTTAAGTTCAAAAATTGGAAATCCAAAAAATACTAATCCAATAGGGTTTATACTTTTTGGTGTAAGTTACGGGCTAGCTTCAGTTGGTTGCGCCCTACCAATATTTATTTCTGTAGTAACAAAATCTATTAATGCCCAAAGCAATCAAAGGATTTTTTTAGATTTTATCTCTTATTCACTAGGAATGTTGTCTGTTATAGCTATTTTGACTGCTGCTACTTTTTTATCAATAAATAGCACTAAGAAGTTAAACACCTTTTTTAGAAAATGGTCATATCTAGTATTTGGAATTTTTTTAACATTCGCTGGAATATTTATGCTAAGTTATTGGATTTACGATTTGAGATTAATACTTAGTTAAATACAACGATTAGATAAACTTCCAATTCCATCAATTTCAATCTCTACTAAGTCACCAGGAGCAATCTGTCCAGCAGTTCCTGAGGTGCCAGTAAAAATACAGTCGCCGGGAAATAATGTTACATATTTGGTTATAAATTCAATTGTTTTTGGGATTGACCAAATCATTTCACTAGTATTACAACTCTGAACAATATTGCCATTAACTTTACCAGTGATCTGTAAATTTTCCGGATCTATATCAGTTTCAATATAAGGGCCTATTGGAGAAAAAGAATCTGACGATTTAGCTCTCCACCAACTCTTATCTCCTTTTTGCCAATCTCTGGCGCTGACATCATTCCCGCAAGTATAACCAAAAATATAATCATAAGCTTTAGCTGAAGGAATATTTTTAGCGGTCTTACCAATAACAACAACTAATTCGGATTCTGCATCAACTTTTTCTGAATCTCTGGGTATTATTATCTCATCATTGTGTCCTACTAACGACGAGATAGTTTTAAAAAAGGGTTCAGGCTGCTTTGGAGGAGCATCTCCATGCAAATGAGAGCCATAATTTTTTGCCAATGCAAGCATACTTGATGGTCTTACAGGAGGTAAAATTTTCAGCTCAGAAATATCAAAAAGGTTTCCCGTTAGATCGTATTTATTAGTAAAAATATCACCTTCAATCTCTTCAACTTTTTCTTGATTTATTATGCCGATAAAATTTTTACCAGTTTTTTCAAAGGAGCCAAATTTCAATATATCCTCCATTTATTACTACGATTTAATGAATATAGTCTATCATTGTATAAAACTAAAATAATATTACTCAAAGAATTGCTTTTATCCGCTATAAAAATAAATAAAAGTTACCAAGATAACCATGTAATAATGAACTCAAGCCTAAGCTTAGATCATGGGGACAGTGTTTGCGTTTTAGGCGAAAATGGATCTGGAAAATCTACACTTCTAAGGATTATTAGCGGTCTTATGAAGCCCGACCAAGGATCAGTAAAAATTTTTGACAGAGATCCCTATAAACAGCCAGAAAATTTATTTGTGAAGCAAAGAATAGGGGTACTTATGCACTCTAACATGCTTTATCCTCAGTTAACACTAAAAGAAAATTTATTATTTTTTTCGAAACTTTTAGGGATAATTAACTATAAAAATAGAGTTGATGAGATTGCAAATGAATTAAATATATCTGGATTATTAAATATCGAAATTTATAAGCTTTCTAACGGTAATCAAAGAAAAGCCGGATTTGCAAAAAGCTTACTTAATGACCCNGAAATATTAATTGCAGACGAACCTGATGCAAATATTGACAATAGTACTNTNGAAATATTTTCGGATATATTTTTAAAAAGATCCAAAAAATCTAAAGCNAATCTATTTACAAGTCATAATGAACTTTTTTTTAATAAATGCTCNAACAGAAAATTAAAACTAATCTCCGGAGATATTTCTGAATTATGAAAAATTGGTTCAAAATTCTCCTAATAATCTCAGGCAAAGACATACTAATTGAATTAAAGTCTAAAGAAATTGTTGTTGCAATTACCCTTTTTTCTCTTCTAGTAGTGTCAATATTTGCAGTTACATCATCAAATCCTTCAAGCATACCTGCCGAAATGGGCTCAGGAATAATTTGGGCATCAATTGTTTTCTCAGGTTCTATAGCAATGTCTAAATTCTTTTATCATGAAGAAAAAAATGAAACACTAAACGCCATTTTACTTATGCCTATACCAATTGAGCTTATTTTTTTCAGTAAAATACTTTCTTTATTTTTATTTCTTACCATATCTGAATGCTTAATAATTGCAGTATTCTCTATATTATTTAACTCAAATCCTCTTTCTTTATATATATTAGTTGCTATTCCAGTATTTAATTTAGGATTTAGTAGCATAGGAACTTTCTTTGGAATTATTTCATCAAAATCAAGATCTAATGAAATTCTGTTAACTCTACTCATAATACCAATACTAATCCCTCTTATAATGTTTGCTACAGAATTAACAAGGGCAGGGCTGTCGGGAACAGGATCCCAAAATTTTAATTTATGGCTAAGCTTGGGGATTTCTTTTGATATAATGTTTATTATAGTACTAACTTTTTTATTTGGAAAAATAATAGAACAATGATATATCTTTGTCATTGCATCATAAAATATATAAAAATAATTTAATATCATAATGTTTAGAAACTTATATTTGATAATCTCTGGTGCCGCAGTCATTCTTTCAATTTGGATGATATTCATGTGGGTTCCAACTGAAATTAACCAAGGATTGGTTCAAAGAATACTTTATGTTCATGTTCCTTTTGCGTGGGCTTCAATGGTAGCAATAATTGCAGTGGCCTTTGCCAGCCTAATGTTTCTTGTAACTAAAAAGACTTATTGGGATAATCTTGCCCAATCATTAGCTGAAGTAGGTGTCGTATGTGCAGTCGTGATGCTTTTCTCAGGAATAGTTTGGGCAAAACCAGTCTGGGGCATATGGTGGACGGGTGAGGCAAAACTAACTACCGCATTAATTTTATTTCTAATTTATTGTGCATATCTTGTATTTAGAAATTATTTTCCTCCAGGAGATGCAAGAAATAGAATTGCTGCAATAATTGCATTAATAGGTGCAATAGACAGCCCTATAATTTATTATGCGGCTCAAATTTGGCAGGAAAATCATCCACAAGCGGTTGTAGGACCTCTTGCAACTCAAGAATCTAGCCTAAGCTCAGAAATGGTTATTACACTTTTAACTTCAGTGCTTGCTGTAACCTTGATGTTCATTGGGATAGTTTGGGTGCAATATCAAACGAATAAGCTTTTAGGGAGTAACAATGTATAAATATTTATTTTCATTTTTATTAATTTTATTTTTAACTCAACCTTCTCAAATTTTTGCAGATGGGCACGAAGAACTAGTCTCTGGTGTAATCAATGCTATTTCTATAGACGCCAATGGTAATGTTGAAGGAATATTGATAATGAAAAACGACGGTGACTTTGTAAATATAGATATTAAATCTGGAGAAAATCCCACTGAGTTTGGCCTAGAAAATATTGCCGGGGACAGATGGATAGGCAACCAAAATGATAATGCTAAAGAAGTTGCTATAAAACTTAAAGATCATCAAAAAAGATTTGCACCCTTAACCGTATTGCATGAAGAAGGGGCAGCTAAAGAAATTACTGACATGGAAAACAGGAATGTAAAAACTAATCTCTCCTTCTTATTTGCATGTTTTGCTGTAGCCTGGGTTGCATTCTTTGCATACGTATTAATTATAAATGGAAGATTAAGAAAGGCATCGAAATAAATTATGAAAGATGATGATAAAAATTTAGGAGAATTGGCTCAATCGAGTCCAGTATTCATTTCATCAAAATTAAAGATTTTTATAGCTCTTTTATCAATCATAATAGCAGTTTCTTATCTTGCTATTTCAAGCTTCGGAGCAGCAACAACAAAATATATTACTGTTCAAGATGCTCTAAATTCCTCAGAAATTTCAAGCAAGGAAAGTTTAGGGGTAATTGGAAAACTTGTACCAAATACTTTTCATAGATCTACAGATGGATTGACAGCTTACTTTAGTATCACTGATGATGAGTCATCTGAACAAATGTCTGTTTCTTATTCGGGAGAAATTGGAGAAATATTCTTTAACGAAAATGCAGAGATAATAATTCAAGGCACCATTGAAAAAGATGGAGTCTTCAAAACTACTTCCCTTTCAATCAAATGTCCTTCAAAGTATGTTGATAGTTTAGAGGAAAGTAGTGATATTTGATGGGTAAATCCATAATTAATAAAGAAGAATATTCAAATAATCCTGACATTTGGTCCGCAGGAGGCGTAGTTATTCGAAGTAATGATAATATTCCCGAGGTGCTAATATGTGAAAGATTTTCAGAGAATCTAGTAGCTCTACCAAAAGGTAAGCCAAATGAAGGAGAAAGTGAATCTGAAACTGCTTTGAGAGAGGTTATGGAGGAAACAGGAATTAATGTAAGCATTATTAAGAAAATCAAAGATATATTTTACTCATTTCAAATATTAGAAAGTATAGTAAACAAGAAAGTATCTTTTTTTCTTATGGAACAACAAGGTGGCAATATTCTGGATCATGACGATGAATTTGATAAAGTATATTGGGAACAGATAGATTCTGCTTTGGAAAAATTAACTTTTCAAGGGGAGAAAGATGTACTGGAAGAAGCTATTAAATTGGTCAAAAACACCTGAAGCTGAAGAGTCATTAGAAATCAAAGGCTCTAAGATAAATTTGCGCTCAAAAAAAATTGAAGATGCTGAACAGGATTATGAATGGAGGGCCGACCCGGAGCTTTCGGCACTAGATGCGACTGTACCTATAAATATTTCATTAAGAGAGTATATATCTCATTTCAAGGATGAACTTAAATACCCAGTCCCATGGTCAGTTAAATTCGCAATAGAAGACAAGGATGGATATTTAATTGGGAACATAATGTATTACGACATTGATCCAATAGAAAAAGAAGCAGAAATCGGAATTATTATTGGAGATAAGACGTTTTTAAGTAAAGGCTATGGTACAGATGCATTATTTACCCTTACTTCTCATATATTTAATACTACTAACATTATCTTGCTGTATCTTCATACTCTTACGACAAATAAGAGGGCAAGAAAATCATTCAAAAAAGTTGGATTTAAAGAAGTTGGCCCTATCAGAAAAGAAGGGATGAATTTTATTAAGATGGAATTGTCAAAAAATAATTGGGAGGAAACTAATCCTCAAAATAATCGCTAAAATCATCATCTAAAGAATCTTTGGGAGATCTAAAATCTTTTAAGAAATTAAAATCTTTATCATTTCCTTGCTCTTGGTTTTCTTTGTGTATTGATCCATAAGCTGGAAGTATTAGTTTAGGTTCATCAATCTCGTCAAATTTTATTAAAAGCTCATCTTCATCATTGTCGCTATTCATAGAAACAACTATTCCTTTTCCGAACACTTTATGGGTAACTATGTCCGAGACATAAAAATTTGAATTATTATCATTCCTCTTTTCTGTCGGCTTAACATAATCTTCTTGTCTAAAAAATTTTTCAGTATAGTTAATGCTTCCATAATCATCATAATCAGCAGTCTTTAGAAGTTCCTTAGGTATCTCTGAAAGAAATTGGGAAGGGATCTGGCTTTGCGAAAACATGCTTTTACCTTGATTGTTCCATGTAACCCTGTTAAGGCAGTTTGTAAGATAAAGTCTCTCTTTAGCTCTAGTTATACCCACATAGCACAATCTTCTCTCCTCTTCCATTTCCTTAGGATCGTCAATAGACCTAATATGAGGAAGCATGCCCTGCTCAAATCCAATTATAAATACCACTGAATATTCAAGGCCTTTAGCTTGATGAAGTGTAATAAGGGTTATTTTTTCAATTTTTTCTGCTTCAGGGGAATCATCCGCTTTTGCTAAAAGTGCAAATTTTTGAACAAATTCAATAGTTTTCTCGAAAGGATCAGTTATATTCAAAGATATTTCCCTTGCTTTAACCTTTAGCTCTTCTATATTTCTGAGCCTATTGTCATAATCAGGGTCCTCCTCAAGGTATGTTCCATATCCCGAAGTTTCAATTATTTCTGAAATAAGACTTTCCGTGCCCAACACCTTTACCTTGTGGTTTAACCCACTAATCATTTCTGCAAATTTATCCAACGCTGACTCTGCCCTCTTGTTAACCTTGAAATCTTCCCTCCACGGCCTGCTCAGCAAATATCCCAGTATGCTTTCATATTGACTTTGAGACATGAATGCTTGCCTTAAAGACAAGTAGGTCGCATCACTTATGCCTCTTCTAGGCGTATTGATAATTCGAGATAAAGAAATTTCATCATTGGGATTTATAAGCACAGAAATATATGCAATCATATCTTTTATCTCCCTTCTCTCCCTGAAGCCAAGTGCCCCAATAAGCCTATATGGAATTCGCAATTCCTCTAACTTGTCCTCCATGCTTCTGGATTGCGAATTAACTCTGTACATAACCGCAATTTCTTCAGGGGATATGCCCTTATTGATTAGGTAGCTCAACTCCCTTGTTACAAATTCAGCTTCTGAAGATGGATTCCTAGCTGTTATCAATACTGCGTCGTTTCCGTCCTTGTTTCCAGTCCAAAGCTCCCTTTTAAACCTTTCCGTGTTATTTGAGATCAGTTTATCCGCTACCGCTATGATTGATTTAGTTGATCTGTAGTTCTGGTCAAGTTTAATAATTGAAGATTCCGGAAATAATTTTTCAAAATCTAGCAAATTTCTTGGTTCTGCATTTCTCCAAGAATAAATTGATTGATCAGGGTCGCCTACTACAAAGATATTTTTATTTTTTTCTGTCAGTTTCCTGGATATTTCAAGCTGCAATTTATTTGTATCCTGAAACTCATCCACCAGTAAATATTGATACCTATTTTCAATATCATCCCTTACGTCCTGAAAGTTTTCAAGCAGTAAAACAACTTTTAAAAGTAGATCATCAAAATCCAATGAATTTGCCATCCTTAAAGCCTTCTCATACCTATCGTAAATTTCATAAATAGTCTGAGAAAACAAGGCTCCATCGGGATTATTCTGTTCGCTGGTAATATACTCAGAAGAAGTTAATTTATTGTTTTTTGCAACTGAAATCTCAGAAAAAAATGTTGAAATCTTAAAAGGGAGCTTCTTGGGATCTTTGTTCATATCCTTTAAAATTCTTTTTACAAGTCTGAGTTGGTCTGAGTCATCATAGATAGAAAAATTAGGCTCCACATTTATTCTTGTTCCGTACTCACGAAGTAGGGATACGCACAAACTGTGAAAAGTGGAGATATTGACTCCGGGCTGATTTGTTAGAGCAATACATCTCTCCCTCATTTCGTCAGCCGCCTTATTTGTAAAAGTAACAGCAAGTATTCTTTCGGGCAAAACTTTATGCTGGCTTATAAGATATGAAACTCTGTTTGCAATAACTCTTGTTTTTCCTGATCCGGGACCAGCAATAATCATCGCAGGTCCATTCTTATGAATTACAGCTGCTTTTTGAATTTCAGATAGATTGTCTAGTTCTTTTGTCATACAAAGTTACCTGTTAAAAGATTACTACCTGCTAACGCAAGTTACACGCTAAAGAGTATTGAGATCCATAGCTTTGTCAACGGCGCCCTGACTAATATTGGCGGTAAAGTGACTTAGGCAGCTTTCCAGTTTTTCTACATGATCAAATTTTGACTTGGCAACGATTCCTGATATCTTGTCAGCCGTCTCGTGAGTATTGTGGTCGACTAAAATCAGAGGAATTTTAAGCTTCTTTGCCTCATAAGTTACATATTCAATAGGCTCTATTCCTTTAGTAAGTACAATCCCCTTAACGTTTCCTCCGGCCTGCAATGCCCCCAATTGAAGATCCGGTCTGTCACCTCTTATAAGAGCAAGAACATTTTTTTGGGATTCGTAATAAAGTACACTCCAGTCAAGAACAATTCCACCTATCATAACATTAAGCACAAGCTCGTTTTTCATTTCTGACTCGTAAAGATATTTTCCATCAAGATGCTTGACATACTGATCTACGGTACTTGAAATCATGTGCCTGTTCTCAGGAATAACACTCAGCAATTCATTCCCGCTTCCTGACCTCACCAAATCAATTTTGTGCCTTGATATATTGTTGTATATTATGCCGGCCAAATGATCCCCAATCTCTTCTTTTGACTTGTTGGCTTTTTCAATTGAGTCGGCAACCAGTAAAATTTTTGAATTACTGGCCTCAGCAAGCTTTCTGTTGTGATTCATGTCTGTAGAATTCGATTCGGATATAATCATTTTTTTGCTAGAATTACTAGATATTATTTCTGAAATTTTTCCTATCTCTTTATCGGAGGATACCTTAGCGTCGATAGCATCAAATCCTGATAAAACTTCAACGTCAGGCAATTCAAGAGACTTATTGTCAGATTGAGAAGATCTGTGTATTGAAGGTATTGTTGAAACTGAAACTCCCTTTGATTTTAGGTATGACGAAACCACAGAGCGAACCATGGTTTTGCCGCTACTCGACTTGTCGGATGCTATTATTATTGAAGGCATAGATTTAACTATATATTTTTACATTTCGGTCATCAAGAATATTTTAGCACTTGAAAAGAATTGCAACCTAAAATAACATCGTATGATTGCGTGCCTCGGTAGCTCAGTTGGTAGAGCAATGGACTGAAAATCCATGTGTCGGCGGTTCGAGCCCGCCCTGAGGCACCACTTTT
>PBNX01000011.1 GCA_002723375.1 Dehalococcoidia bacterium | reverse complement strand
ACGAGCTAAACGATGAACTCCTTTTAATGGTTGTTACGGATAGAATTTCTGCATTTGATGTTGTTATGGATACAGCTATCCCTAGAAAAGGAGAGGTTTTGGCAAAGATGTCAGAGTTTTGGTTTAAAAAAACAAAGCATATTATCCCAAATCATTTCATTGGCCTAGCATCTGATAGTAAAACTTTTGAACTGATATCTGACTTTCCAATCTCTAAGCATTTAGATGAGGGGCTTAGAAAAAGATCTATGGTTGTAAAAAAAGCTAAAAGAATAGATATAGAGTGTATAGTTCGGGGGTATATAACTGGCTCGGCATGGTCGGAATATAAAAAAACAAAAACAGTTAACAAGATGCCTATTCCTCAGGATTTAGTTGAAGCCTCAGAATTTCCTGAATTTATTTTTACTCCAAGCACGAAAGCTGAGGTGGGGCATGATGAACCTCTATCGCCAAATGAAACTAAAGAATTAATAGGCGAGGACTTATACAATCAAGTTAAATCTAAAAGCATTGAGATTTATACCTATGCTAATGAATACTCAAGATCCAAAGGAATGATTCTTGCTGACACTAAATTTGAATTTGGATTTATTGATAATAAATTATCCCTTATTGACGAAGCTCTTACGCCTGATTCAAGTAGATTTTGGAGCATAAATGACTACAAGCCTGGAAAATCCCCTCTCCCTTACGATAAACAATATTTAAGGAATTGGCTTTTAACTCAGAATTGGAATAAAAAGCCACCTCCCCCTCAAATGCCAAAAGATGTTTTAGATAAAACTATTGAGAAATATATCGATTGTTTGGAAACAGTTACTGGTATAAAGTTATAAAGCTATGAATGATAATGATAAAAAAAGAGTAGCTTCAAGTAGGCCACCTGAAAGAAGAGGAGTTCCAAAATCTCAAATTAGGGCCGACAGAAGAAAAAGAGCAGAAAAAAGAAAAAAAATAAAACAAAATTTAATTGTATCTTCAATATCAATATTTGCTATTTTAGTTATAGCAAGTTTGGTTTTGCCTGGACTTCTAGGTACTAGATCTAGCGCAAAAGTAAGAGAACCACTACCTTTTAATGCTGGAGGACCAACAGAAGCTCTTGAAGACTTAGGAAACCAGAAAATACTTGTGGGTTCAGCACATATACCATACCAAACAAAACCTGCTACATCTGGTCCTCATTGGGCAATTAGACCTGACATAGAAGAATTAGCTCCGTTTGGCGCTCCAGTAAAGTGGGGCAAATACAGTAAAGAAATTGCAGATGAGGCATTACTTCACAACCTTGCTCATGGCGGGATTGGATTCCATTATGACTGTGATTCACCATGTGATGATTTAATAAAAAAATTCGATAATTTAATTAAAGAAGATGATGTTCAAATAGTTATGTCGCCCTATTCAGGACTGGATAAAAAAATTGCAATAACTGCTTGGAGGCATGTTTTATTTCTTGATGAATTTAACAAGGAAAGCATAAAAGAATTTATAAAGTCTTACCGAGATCGTGCACCTGAAAGTTGGATAGGAAATTACTGGGGAGATGCTATCCAGCAATGATCTTTAATGCAAACATTAAAGTTAATTTTAAACCTGGAATCAATGACCCTCAGGCCATATCTATTTTTGATGCTATACATAATCTAGGTTTTAATGAAATTTCAAATCTTTCAAGCGGAAAATTATTTTCTTTTGATATCAATTCTAATTCTAAAGAAAAGGCAAAAGATCTATGCATAGAATTATGTGAAAAACTATTGTCTAATCCTGTAATTGAAAATTACGAAATTGAAATAAATTAAGACAATTTTCCTTTAGTGCTTGGAATAGAGCCTTTTAGGTTTTTATCAATCTTGATAGCTTTTTTGAAAGTTTTAGCGAATGCTTTAAAAACAGATTCAATTACATGATGTTCATTTTTGCCAGCTAAAGTTTTTATATGTAGCGCCATCTTTGACTCAACTGCTAAAGTTTCAAAAAAATGTCTTGCCATGTCAGTAGGAAAGTCTCCTATCTGATTTGAGGGCTGTATATCTACCGAGTGATACCCTCTGCCACCTAGATCTAAAGCAACCATAGACAAAGACTCATCAAGTGGTACTGTAGAATCAGCCATTCTCTCAACTCCTGACCTGTCTCCTAAGGCTTTGTCTATGCACTGCCCTAAGACTATTGCGGTATCCTCCACCACATGATGAGATCCAGTTTCGACATCACCATCAACTTTTACCTCTAGGTCAATGTTGGCATGCTTAGAAATTTGCTCAAGCATATGAGATAACATGCCAAAGGGAGTATTAATTTTACTTAACCCAGCACCATCTAAATTAATAGAAACTGCAACATTAGTTTCTTTAGTATTCCTTTTTAATTCAGCTTTTCTCATATCAATTCGTTGCCTTTAAAACATCTTTTACTTTTTTCATTTGATTTGTAGTACCTATAGTAAACCTTAAGCAATCCTTAAGGTTTTCATTAGAAAAACTCCTTACAAAGATACCTTCTCTTGCCAGTTTATTAAATATAAATTCACCACCATTTTTGGAGAATTTGCATAAAATAAAATTTGCATCTGAAGAAAATGCATTAACACCATCAAGATTATCAATAAATTTAGCAAACACTTTTTTTTCAGAAAGTATTTTTTCAATATTAAATTGCAAGTCTATTCTGTTTTCAAGTGTTAATATTGCTGCTTTCTCAGCAACCACGTTAATATTATATGGCTGTTTTACTTTAAAAACATTATCAATAATCTCACTATTAGCTAACATGTAGCCTATTCTTAAACCTGCAATTCCAGCCCATTTACTAAAAGATCTTAAAATTATTAAGTTTTCATAATTTTTTATCATTTTAACCGAAGTTGAACCACAAAATTCAAAATATGTCTCATCCACTACAACTAAAATACCCAACTTTAAAATTTCTTCTAAATCTTCATTGGGAAGTGAATTTCCAGTTGGGTTGTTAGGAGAAGCAAGGAAAATTAGTTTAGCTGAGCTAATACCTATTTCTTTTTTTAATTTATCTATATTTATTGACCAATCTAGATCTCTTTCAAAAGGTATTACTTTCATACCTATGGAATCTGCTAAAAATGAATACATACCAAACGTAGGCTGGACATCAATTAAAATATCATTTTTGTTGCAAAAAATTTTAAAAATGCACTCTATCATCTCATCTGCCCCTGAGCCTGCAACTATTTGATCCTTATTTAAACCTGTATATTTTGATAAACTCTCTCTTAATAAGTCCTGATTCGAATCTGGATATACATTGAGCTTTATTTCGCTAAACGAATCTTCTAATCCTTCCCAAGGGCCATAAGGGTTTTCATTTGCATTCAGCCTAATTATATCTTTTTCTTTAAGTCCAAATTCCTCAGCCAATTTTTTATCAGAATCAACTGGATCATATTTTTTAAGATCTAAAATATGCTGATTAATAAATTTATTTATCATTCTCCTATTGCCTTTTTTTTCCTATTTTTTGCTGACTCTGCATGACCTTGAAGCCCTTCAATTTCAGCTAATTCAACTACATCATCAACTAAATTAATTACTTCTTCAGTACTTAAATTAATCAAAGGCTGGTATTTTAAAAATTGCCTAACATTTAATGCAGAGCTAAATCTTGCCGAGCCACCTGTGGGCATTACATGGCTAGGACCAGCAATATAATCACCAAAAACCTCAGCTGACTCATCGCCTAAAAATAACCCTCCTGCATTTTTAATTTCGCCATACCTAGTCTTAATTTCTTCTGAAATTACACTGACATGTTCAGCTGAAATAAGATTGCATACTTCTATTGTTTCGTCAATATTGTCAATTATGAAAACAACCCCTTTTCTTGAAAAACTTTCATTAATTATATTCTTTCTCTCCAAGACTTCTGATTGTTTTTTTACTTTCTCTTCAACTTGATCTGCAAAAGACTCTTTATCGGTAATAAGAATTGGGGTTGCTTCAATGTCATGTTCAGCTTGAGCTATAAGGTCAGATGCAATTAAATTTGGATCGGATTTACTATCAGCTATTATAAGAGTTTCGGTTGGTCCATAAAGTCCATCAATCCCTACACTTCCGTATAATAATTTTTTTGCTTGAGTAACATATTTATTTCCTGGGCCGCAGATAAAATCTACCTTTGGAATTTTATCTGTCCCCATTGAAAATGCTGCCAAAGCATGAACCCCTCCTAAGCAAAATATTCTATTCGCTCCAGCTAATTTAGAAGCAACAATTATTTCAGGACTAATTTCATTGTTAGGGGCTGGGCTTGATACACATATTTCTTTGACTCCAGCGATCTTTGCAGGCACTACTGTCATAATTGCAGTTGAGACTAGAGGAGCTGTTCCCCCAGGCACATAACATAAAACTCTATCAAAAGGAATTACAGTTTCGCCTAGAGAACCAGAATCATTTATCCAAGATTGAGGCTTGGAGTTTACGTGAAAATCTTCAGATCTAGATATACTTTTTTTTACTGATTTAAGGAAGCTACGACTAACTTTATCAAATGCAATTTCAATTTCCTCACTCGTCAGCTCAAACTCTCTTAGCGAATTATCAAATTCTTTATTAAAATGACTTACTGCCCTATCTTTATTTTTTTCTACTTCATTAATTATCTTACTGCAAATAACTTCTAAATCTTCATCTTTTCTGGAAGATCTCAATTCATTTTTTATATATTTTACTGATTCAATTTTTCCGAATATCTTTTTCAAAAATTCCTTATAAATTTATTTTTTTTATTATTTGTTCAGATGTTTTCTTCAGTTTACTTGGAATATCATTAGAAGAAATAAATGCTGCTTGAGAATCAAATAAAACTCCGTCTAAAAGAGGCCTCAAATTATTCTCTTTCATAGTTGTTCCTGTAACAGTAATGTCAGCAATTATGTCAGCATAACCTATCATTGGCGCCGCTTCTAGGCCACCCGAAGCTGTTACTAAAACAACATTAGTTACTCCGAATTCTTCTAATTTCCTTCTAACAATATTTGGATATTTAGTGGCTAGCCTTAGATTATTGTTATTTTGCTTAAACTCGTAGCAAACTTCTACAAGATCAGAAATTGATGTTACATCTATCCATCCATCCGGAACAGCTACCACAAGTTTAGAGTCACCGAATTTTAAACTATCCTTTACTACATATGAATTTCTAGAACCTTCGCAGTTCTCAAGATACCTATCTAATCCTGTTATTCCAAAATGGCCCATTCCTCTATCCACGCTTAAAGGTATGTCACCTGACCTTTGAAAAAAAATTTCGACATCAGGGAATTCTTTTACTTTACCAACCAACTTTCTGTCACTCTCTTTTTCAATATTTATTCCTTTTTTTGACATGAAACTAATTGCTCCGTCAGCTAAAGAGCCAGATGATGGCAGAAGAATTCTTAATTTTTCACTTGCCTTATTCATTAATAACCTATAACTTCGGTAGTTTTTGTCAGATTTAAAGCAAATCCTAGGCAACCTTTATCAAAATCGTAGCCTAATCTTGATGGAAGGTCATCATATCTTCCCCCTCCGCCCAAAATAATACCTTGGTTTGATTTAACATCGAAAACTATTCCATTGTAATAAGCAAGATTTCTTGTTAAAGAGAAATTTAATGACAATGATCTTTTTTCACCTAAAATATTCTGAATATTTTTAAGTAAAATTCTAAATTCATTACAACTTTTAGTATTAAGATCATTTCCATTATTATTCAAAAACTCTTCTATGTTCATGCTCATTATCTTCTTGACTAAATCAATACACTCTTTTATTTCTTCCATTGTTACCTGGCTAGCAACTTTTCCAGCAAAACGATTAATAATATCTTTTTGGGTTCTCATGCCTAAATTTAAGCTTAATCTATCTTTGTAATCATTTAATATACTTTCGTATGACAAGGAGTCATTTTCATTATTATTACTCAGCCTAATTAGATTCAATTGATTGGCTTTATAAATTAAATTTTTCTCCCAATTTTTTTTATTAAAATTTCCTAAGTTATTTAATATTAACTCTGCAATAGAATTTCCAAAGCCTTTTTCGAGTATGAACTCTCTTACTATTCCTACATTTCCCAAGTCAATCTTATAATTTTTTACCCCTGATAAATCTAAGCATTTTATTGAATTAGAAAGCAATTCTAAATCAGAATCATTTCCTTTCTGCCCAAGAAATTCTGCACCAACTTGATATATCTGCATTGATTTAGAGGTTGCAGGTTCGTATCTAAAAACTGGCCCTGAATAACATACTTTGTTCATGGATTCTTTTTTTTGGGAATTATCAAAAATCAACCTAATAACAGAAGCTGTAAAGTCAGGCCTCATGCTAACAAGCTGATTTTCTAAATCCATAAAAGTATATGTAGATGATGATGTGCTTCCTAATGATTTTTTAAAAAATAAATCTGCAGATTCAAGTATAGGAGGGTCAACATTAGAGTAGCCCGAATTTATTAAGTATTCTAAGCAATTGTTTTCAATATACTTAAGTAATTTTAATCTTGAGGGTCCAAAATCCTCAAAATTATTAAGTCTTAAAACTTTATTATCTGAATTATTCACATGTATATATTATGGTTTTACCAAAATTCTAAATATTCCCTTAGGGTCATTAGCCATTTTTTGATAACCTTCCTCTATTACATTATCTAGGGAAATTACCTTAGATATCAATGGAGCAGGGTTAATTTTTCCTTGATTTAGTAATTTTACGCCTGCCTCCATATCACCAGGGGCCGATCCAACTGAACCAATAACTTCCCTTTCAAAAAATACTATTTGATTAAAATCCATTTTAGGTTGAGCAGAATAAATTCCTACTAAAATAGTTTTCCCACCTCTTCTGGTATAGTCTATGGAAATTTTAGGAGCTTCTGCAGATCCTGCTGTTTCGAAAACAATATCATGCCCTATTCCATCAGAAGCTTCTAGCATGTTTTCAACTATACTTTTATCTGATGAATTGAATACGTAATCTGCTCCAAAATCTTTTGCCAATTGTAAACTCTCAGTCCTTATATCAACTGCCGATACATTGGCGCCTGCTGCTTTTAGAACTTGAATTGTAAGTAGGCCTACTGTCCCACATCCTACAACTGCGACATTATCGCCCGGCCTTACACCTGATTTTCTTATTGCATGACATGCTACTGATGTTGGTTCAATAAGTGCTCCGTGTTCATCAGGAATTGAATCAGAAACCCTAATTAAATGATCTGCAGGCCACCTCATGAACTCAGACAAACCTCCATTTTCATGGAAGCCAGCTACTTTCATATTTATACATGCTCCTCCTTGTCCTTTTAGGCACCAAAAACAACTATTGCAGTGAATAACATTATTTACTGCAACTTTGTCACCAATTTTTAAAGAACTTGAATTTTTTCCGACTTCTATTACTTCGCCTGTAATTTCATGCCCATGAACAACTGGAGTATCTTCTGGGTTAATATAATTTGGTCCAAATTGCCACTCTTCAATATCTGTAGCACAAATACTCGTAAAATTAACTTTAATGATCGCATCTTTATCATTTAATAATTCAGGATCACTCCATTCATTTTCAAGTCTTACATCCTTATTGCCGTAATAAACTAAAGCTCTCATTTATTTTCCTTTCTTATTTCAACTACACTTCCTTCTGAATTAATTTTTTTTACCCCATTTTCGCTGCAATATGTAATCGCTTTAACATTTGTTTTAATTGAGTCACCACTTTTTATCTTTATAGATGTTTTTCTTTCGCTAGAATTAGGGAATCCAGAACCATCTGGCAAACTAGTGCATAATTCTAATCCTAAGTTGTAATGTCTCCCATACCAAGGGTATCCTGAGCCTCCGCCAAATACCTGCCAATTCCAAACATAATGAAAAATATCTTTGTCAAAAAGCATACCTATCCCGACCCCTTTTTTTGTGTTTGTTAATGCATACCAGCCCTCCTTAAAGTCATGAAACATTGCCAGATCCTCAAGCTTTGAGTCTCTGGAAGGAATAACCCTCATATCTTCTTTTTCTCCATTTTTTGAAATCGTGTAAGGCCACTCCCCTGTTTCATGTTTTTTTAACCTTGCACCTTGGGTATCTTCTGACCAATTAAAAATTTGAGGGTCGGGCATATCTAGTCTGCAACTTTGATCTAAAAAAGGATCTCCAAAAACTATATGTTCAAGCCAGACGCATTCTTCTTCCTCAGAAGATTCATTGGTGAGCTTATAATCTATATCTAAATAAGGGCTACTTGAGCTAACAGTAAGGGTTTTTTCCATAAAAAATGGTGTTCTGTAGGTTCTTACCCAAAACCTTATTGAGCATTTTTCAGGAGTGTCTTCAACAATTTGGCAGTCCCATGGCATCGTACTCATTTCTGAATGCTGCCCAATTGGAGCACCCCTGTAGTCTTCTGTATGATTTCCGGCAGTTGGCGCACAAGTTTGCCATCCACCCTCATACGTATCTGCCCAAGAAGAGTCTCCTGTGCTAGCTAAAAATTTTCTAGTATCTCTTACACCCCAAACACTTCTCCACATATAATCTGTATCGCTTGGTTTGTGAACAAAGGAGTAAATGTCAGCGCCTTTATCTACAAGAACCATTACTCTTATAATTTCATTTTCAATTATTGCTACTCTATTTCCTCTGTACTCCCAGTCATCTGATACCCTGCATCCATAATTTCTTTCTGTTTGATAATGCATATTTACTTTCTAGTATTCAAAATCAATCTGAAGCTCGCTAGTTATAGATCTAAACCAACCTATAACCTCAGGATGATAAGGAATCCCTTTATGATTTCTTTCTTTTTCTTCTTCGTGCTCTGGCAAGCCTGCATACATTACTTTATCAAAACCTGGAGCAGGCTTACTATTTTTGAGTTTATCTAAATACTCATCAACATCTTCCATAAATTCTTCTAGGTCCCCAAAAGCATCAATATTATAAACCGTAAAATGGTGAGAGGTTTGTTTTCTTCTGAAAGGTCCAAGTCCGTTATTCCCAAGACCTCCACATAAAATTTCTAAAATTAAAGCAAGCCCATAACCTTTATGAGAACCTATTTCCCGTGTTCCTCCAAGAGGCAAAATCATTGGTTTGTCTCTTGGATTTTCATATTCTGGAATTTTTGTTTCCTTCATTAGTGGCACTCCATCTTTATCAGATACCCATCCTGGCATAACATCTACGCCAAGTCTTCTTGCAAGCTCAATTTTGTTTCCAGCAACTGAACTCATTGATGCATCAAATATAAATGGAGGGTTCTTCTTTGTTGGTGCCCCAACCGCTAGTGGATTAAGGCCAACCAATTTTTCACTGCTGAATGTAGGAACAACTCCTACGCCACCCCCAGTGGTTGCTAAACCTAGCATATTTTCCTCTACTGCCATATTTGCATAATATGCAGCAGCCCCAAAATGACCCGAATTCATAATAGTAACTGAACCAACCCCAAATTCTTTTGCTCTTTTAATTGCTTCTTGCATTCCGTAAGGAGCAATCGCGCAACCCAATCCTCCATCTCCATCGATTTTAGCAACAGCACCATAATCGTTTACTATCTTCCACTTAGGGTTAATATTCATGCTTCCAGTGGAAATTTTATTCTTACTTTTGCTAAATCCTTCAACATACATTCTCAACATATTGCTTGCTCCGTGACTGTCAATTCCCCTTTTGTCTGCATATGTAAGCACGTCACTAACGTTATTTGCATGATCAGGATTCATACCTAATTTTATAAATATTTGATATATTACCTTGGAAATTTCTTTTGGCTTAACAAAAATTGCTTCGTCGGTAGGCACATGAAATCTTTCTAGCATGATTAACTCCCTTCTCTTAAAATAAATCTATGCATTAGGTTTTATAAAAGTTTTAATATTATTAGCATCTATAGAATTCTTAAATCCTGCAACTATATTATCCAAGGAATAAAATTTGCCTTTAAATTCACTACAATCTAATTCTGAAAGGTATTTTATGGCTTCAGAAAATAAGCCTTGAATTTGGTGAGTATGAGAACCACAAATACCAGAACATAGCCCTTTAACTAAAACTTGGCCATGTTTAAGTTCAGGAAAGTGTTCCTGAACTATGGAAAAATCAAAATCTCCATTCCAAACTGCTCTTCTACTAAAGCTTACCAAATATCATTCCAACTTAGGGTTAATTTTTATGAGATAATGATATTAATTTAATTAGATTATGGATAAAGAGCAAAAAATTATTAATTTTATGGGTGAATGGACTCCTGAAGAATGGAGTTCTTTTGAGCTTAAATACAGAAAAGAAATATCCAAAATAAATAGTGATAATAAGGGCATTGAAGCAGCTGTAAATTATTCAAGAAAAGTTCTAAAAACTCATAGTACAAGTTTTTTTATCGTAACGAGATTTTTACCTAGATACATGAGAGATGAAGTAGAGCTTGTTTATGGTTCTGTAAGATATCCTGACGAAATTGTTGACTCGTTTAATATTAAAAATGATGAAAAAAAAGATTTACTTGATCAGTGGAGGAAGAATTACCATGTTGCAATTGAATCAAATTCCTTTAAAGACTCTGTAAATTCAGGTGTCCCTGTGCTTCTAGCAGGATTCACAGAGGTTGTTAAAAAATATTCAATACCAATTGATTATTATAATTCCTTTCTGGATGCTATGGAGCGAGATGTTCAGCCTAGAGAGTTTGAAGATATTGAAGATTTAATTGATAACTATGTTTTTGGAAGTGCTATTGTTGTTGGTTATTTCCTTGCCTACGTTTATGGAAGTAGTGAAGAAAACAATTTTAATGAAACTTTAAAATCTTCTAAAGAACTGGGGATAGCTCTTCAAATAACTAATTTTATAAGAGATATTAATGAAGATTTAGGAAGAGGTAGGGTTTATATTCCAAAAACAATTCTAGAAAATAACAATATTTCTATTAATAACTACCACCAAAACATAAATGATAATACTGACGAAATTAATTCAGCTAGAAAAGAAATGGCTTCTATAGCAAATCATTATTACCAAGAATCAAAAAAAGGAGTGGATAGCTTCTCAAAAGAAAGCAGAATTGCAATAAAAGCATGCATAGAATTGTATGGAAAATTAAACGAAAGAATAATTACTAAAGGAAGTAATATTAAAAATAGAGAAAGCTTATCTTGGTCTGAGAAACTAGGAGCGCTACCAGCTAGCAAGTATTGGAAGCTTCCTATTGCTTATTTAAAATCATGAATAGGGGAAATATTTCTGAAAGCATAGCAATAATTGGTGGGGGCATGGGTTCTATTTCTGCGGCAATTTATCTAATAAAAAATGGGTTTAATGTAACTATCTATGAAAAAAATAAGGAGCTTGGAGGCAGGGCAAATATAATTCAAAAAGATGGTTTTAGATTTGACGTGGGACCCTCTTTACTAAACTATCCATGGGTTTTTGAAGAACTTTTTGAAGCTGCAGACGAAAATTTACATGATCATCTAGACCTAATAAAAATAGAGACTGGGGTTAAGTTTCTTTGGGATGACGGAGAAACTTTTTCTGTAACTTCTGACTACCCTACTTTGTCTGAGGAAATTTCTAGGCTAGAAAATTCGAATATAAATGGTCTTCAGTCTTTCTTGAAAATAAACTCAAAAAGATACAAAACAGCTTTTAAAAAATTACTTAACGCCAATCTTGATAACCCTCTTAAATGGGGCGCAAGGCTTGGTTTGAAAGAGTTAATCTCAGGAAGCATGTTTAAGTCTATGCATTCTGATTTAAATAAACATTTTAAAAGTAAATACATCAAAGAAGCTTTTGGTTCATATGCTATGTACTTAGGAGGCTCTCCTTATAAAATTCCTGGTTTTTTTTCTATTTTGCCATATGGAGAAATAGCTTATGGTTTATGGATGCCTAAAGGAGGTATATATTCATTAATTGAAAAATTAGAATCATTGCTCTTGAAAAATAATGTATCCATTAAAAAAAATTATGAGATATCAGAAATAGTTATTAATGAAAAAAATGAAGTTAAAGGCGTAATTAATAATGATGGAAACTTCCACCATCACGAATTTGTAATTTCAAATGTAGATTTAGCGACTACGCACGAAAAATTAATTAAGAGTAAACATGCTAGGAATTTCGATAAAATACAAATGACCCCCTCGGTTATGACTTTTTACTGGGGAATAAAAAAAGAAACTAAATTTCCTCATCATATGATTTTCTTGCCAAATGACTACAAATCTTGTTTTGAAGACCTTTTTTATAATAAAAAGTTCTCTGAAGGCATGCCTTTCTATACTAGCTCTCCATCTTCTTCAGATAACTCTTTGTCTCCTAAAGGAAAAAGTACTATGTTTGTTCTTGTGCCGCTTCCAGTTACAGAAAAAAATGATCAAAAAAATGTTTATAGTGAAGATATAAATAAAATTAGAGGTAAAATTTTTAGAAAATTTAAACATCACAATATTGATTTAAACAAAAATGATATTGAATTTGAAAAAATTTTGACTCCTGATGATTGGAAAAATGAATTTGGCTTATACAAGACCTCTGCTTTTGGTTCTTCTCATAATTTGTTTAATATTGGGCCATTTAGAAGTAAGAATAAAAAAAGTAATATAAAAGGTTTATATTTTGTTGGTGCAAGCACTAATCCAGGAACAGGTCTTCCAATGGTTACAATAAGTGGAAAGCTAGTTTCAGAAAGGATAATAAGTGATATTTCATAAAAAATTTGGCGCAGAAGGCAAAAAAATAATTATCGGAATTCATGGTTGGGGAGGAACTCATAATACTTTTTTGCCTATTGAAAAAAATATGAATGGAGAGTTTATGATGATTAATTTCGATTTGCCTGGATATGGAAAATCTCTAAAGCCACGAAAATGGAGGATAAGCAATATTGTAGATTCCCTAGCAGATGAAATTAATAAATTAACTAGTCAAAAAATTGATATCCTTGGAAACTGTAGCGGCGCATTAATTTCAATATTATTATCTAAATCAAATAAAATTGATGTTGATAATTTATATCTTATTGACCCATTTTCTAAAGCACCCTGGTACTTTAAAATTTTTACTAATAAATTTATTGGGGGCTATGCTTACACTTTTACCTTCCAAAATCCTCTAGGCAGGTTTTTTACAAATTTTTCCTTAAAAGGAAAAAGGAATGAAGAAACAAATATGACATCATCATTTAAAAATATAGACAAAGAAACTTCATTGGGCTACTTAAGAATGCTTGTTGANCTAGAAGGGACTAATNTAATGGAAAATATAAATTGCAANCCAATAATNATAAANGGGGAAAANACATTTAAGGATGCATTAAAAAGNTTAGATTATTATTATTCCATTTGGAAAAATCTAAAATCAGTAACTATTCCAAATACTGGCCACTTACCTATTGAGGANTCTCCTAAAGAAATTATTAAATTAATAAAACAAGGATGATATCTTGATNCCTNTTNTTATTTTTTCTTTTTTATTATTAATTTTAATTAACTCNATAANTAATTTTATTTTTTGGAAAACTAAAAATAATGNTNAAGAAATNGAAGAAGGNTTATCAATTTTGATACCNGCCCGAAATGAAGAAANNAATATTGAGAAGTGCATAAAATCAATTGACTTTAAGAAAAATTTNATACAAGAAGTTTTGGTTCTAAANGACTCTTCTACTGATTCTACAGAAGAGATATTAAAAAAATTATCAAATAAATATAAAAAGCTGAAAGTTATAAAAGGAAAGAAAAAGCCTAGAGGTTGGACTGGAAAGTCATTTGCTTGCTTTCAACTATCTCAATATGCCAATTCAAATTTAATATTATTTATAGATGCAGACACAGAATTGAAAAAAAATGGACCAGAAAAAATTATTAATTTTATGGTTAATAGTAAATTTACCATGGTCTCTGCATGGCCTAAAATTGAAGTGAAATCATTCTCAGAAAAAATATTAATGCCTTTACTGAATTTTATTGTGTTCACTTCATTTCCTACGCTTATTTCTAAAAATTCAGATAGGGCTTCTCTCGGCCTTGCGCATGGAGCTTGTATACTTTTTTACAAAAAAACATACTCTGATTTAAGTGGGCACAATCTAGTAAAAAGTTCTTTATTTGAAGATACAGACTTATCTAAAAAATGGAGAGAAAATGGAGAAAAATCATACTGTATAAACGGAATGAATATCATAAAGGTTAGGATGTATGACGGGTTCTCAGAAATATGGAAAGGATTTGAAAAAAATTCATACCCTTCATTTAAAAATAACTTATTTTTTATTACTTTTCATATTTTTAATTTAATAATTTTCAATTTACCAATTATCTATGTACCTCTTTACTTTTTAGGAATAGCAAATAATACAGCTTTGCTAGGATCTGGGGTAATTATAATTTTTATTAGAATTATATTCTCAATTAAATTCAAACAACCGTTGTGGTCATTTTTATTTCATTCATTTGCCGAAACAATATTCCTTTTTATTAGCATCTCATCTTTTCTAAAGTATAATTTTCTAGGTGGAATTGAATGGAAAGATAGAAAATATGGCAAATAGATCAAACAAAAAAGTAGTTATAATAGGAGCTGGATTAGGCGGAATATCAACAGCTCTGCGCCTATCTAAAATTGGATATAAAGTATCCATTTTAGAAAAAAATGAGTCTTTGGGAGGTAAAATAACATCATTCAAAAGCAAGGGTTACAAGTTTGATCAAGGTCCATCTTTAATAACTTTACCCAAGCATTTTGAAGAACTATTTGATGATATTGATGAAAATATAAATGATCATTTGGAGCTTATTAAGCTTAATCCAATGTGTAGATATTTTTTTGAGGATGGCTCAAAAATTGATTATTTTTCTTCACTCGATCTAATGAAAAAGGAATTAGATAAAATTGGAGAAGATTTTGAAAATTTTTATAATTTTTTATCAATTGGGTCAAAAATATACGAGCTCTCTGAAAAAACTTTTTTAAATTTTCCTGTCGGAAAATTTCCTTCAAATATAAAATTAAATAACTTAATCAAGTTTCCGTATTTAAAGTCTATTAGAAGCTACCAATCATTAGTAGACAAAACTTTTTCTACTAAAAAATTTAAGCAAATTTTTGAACGCTACCCTACTTACGTAGGCTCTTCTCCATCAAATACCCCTGGAATGTTTTTTATAATTCCTTATATAGAATATGCTTTTGGTAGCTGGTATATAAAAGGAGGAATTTACAAATTAATTGAATCATTAGAAAAACTTCTAATTAAAAATAATGTGAAAATAATAAAAAATTGCACTGTAGAAAAGATAGAAATTTCAAATAATGAGGTTGCTGGAGTAAAAACTTCTTCTGGGCATATAGATGCAAAAATAATCATAAATAACACTGATGTTTCAAACCTAGATGATTTTAAAAATAAACACTCAAATCAAAATATCGATAATTTCTCATTATCTGGGTTCGTAATTATGTTGGGTTTAAAAAAGAAAATTAATTTAAAACACCATAATATTATTTTTTCTAGCGATTATAAAAAAGAATTTAATGATTTGTTTAAAAGAAAAACATTTCCAGATGACCCAACAATCTACGTTTGCAATTCAACATATACAGATAAAAGCGTAGCCCCAGAAAATTGTTCAAATTTGTTTATTATGGCAAACTCACCGGCAACTCATAGAGCTTGGACTAATGATGATACTGAGTATGCTAAAAAAAAGATTTTTAAAAATTTACAAAAAATAAATATTAATATAGAAAAATCTATAATTGAGGTTGAAAAAATTCAAACTCCTACCTATTTTATGAGTCAGCATAATTCATTTGGAGGATCTTTATATGGTAAAAATTCCCATGGAATTATAAATTCTTTTTTAAGGCACCCAAATAAAGAAAAAATTAAAGGTCTCTATAACGTTGGAGGGACTACCCATCCAGGAGGAGGAACTCCAACAGTAATTAAATCCTCAAAAATAACTACCAATATGATAAAAAATGACTATTAAAAAAATAATAAGTATATCTCTATTAGCATTTTTTTTAGTGCTTTTTACCGGAGGAATACTAATTCAATTTTTGAATCCAGAAATGTTCAAAAATACAGAATGGACTCCTCCAGTATTTATTCTTGTTGCCTCATTGCTTTGTATTATTAACCAAAAAAAAAGAACTGTTATATTGCTTATATTGGCAGGATTAATTGGATTTTTTTCAGAAATTATTGGAATAATTACTTCATTTCCTTATGGCGAATACATTTACACTTCTAAATTAGGCATTAAAATTTTTGATGTCCCATTAGTCCTTGTTTGCTCTTGGATCATTGTAACGAATTTAGCCTTAGATCTAATTTCTTTTTTAAAAATTAAAAAATTATTTTTTCCTTTCGTATTTTCATTTATTACTACTTTTTATGATTTGCTAATTGACCCATTAATGTCTGGACCACTAAATTATTGGGTGTGGGAAGAAAGTACAGGGGGATTTTTTGGAGTTCCTCTTGAAAACTTTTTTGGGTGGTTTTTGGTAAGTTTATTTATAAGTGTGCTTCCCTGGAAAACATGGAATAATTCATTTTTTCCTCTATCGGTAAATATACTTTTACCAATATTTTTTATTACAACATCACTAAAAAATGAACTTTACGTGCCTGCATTAATGGGAATTGTGTTAATTTCTTCCTATATTATTATCATTATTAGAAGCAACTTATTTAAATCTGATACCCTCTCCTAAAATCAGCTTCTGCAGGAATGACATCTCCAAAATCTTGATCATTGAATTTTAATTCATCTTCAATCATTGAAATTAAATCCCATTTAGGGCTATAACCAAAATCATTAATTGATGCAGTCAAATCAAATTCATAAAAAGTTGGAGTAGTTGGGATCTCTACTGTGCAATAACCAAGATTTAAATTTTCTGATAATTTAGGAATTACATCTGACCAATTAAAGCTATTAGGTCCAGCAATTTGATAGGTTGAGCCAAAAGTTTTCTCATTGCAAATCATTGCATCGTATGCATGCACTATATCTCTAATATCAATGACGTGTTTTTTCCAGGATATCCCTTCAGAGGTAGGAATTATCAACTGATTCCCTTTAGCAATTTGTTGATTCAATTCTAAGACTACCTTTTCTTTATCTGGATTATCTGAATTCTTCAAAGCTTCGGCATGATGTCCTGTATAAAATTGATTCCATCCACATACTTCAAATCGCCCAAAAACCATTGAGAACCTAAGTATAGTAACTGGCAGGCTTTCTGCGATGTAATATCTCCTTGATAAATTTTCTGCAAGAATTTTTGAATATCCATACCACTCAGTAGTGTCTTGCGGTAAATCAAATTCTGCTATGGAGCTTGTTAATTTTTTTTCAGGATATTTAGATATTGTTGAATCTGTGCTGGTGACTATGAGATGCTTAATATTACTATTTTTTGAGCATGCTTCAAGAATATTAAATGTGCCTTTAACATTTATATCGAAATATTGATTTGGAGAGAATGGCCCTCCTGATTGAAAAGCAGCACCCATATGCAAAACCACTTCATTTTCAGAAACTGCCCTATTTACGTCGTCAAAATTTTCCAAGTCTCCCACTATTATTTTACATCCAATTTTTTTCATTTTTTCAATTTTTTGATCTTGGCTCCAAGAAAATCCAGTGACATTGTGTCCAGACTTTATTAAAAAACTTGCAACATTACTGCCAATTCTTCCGGTTATACCGGTGATTAATATATTCATAAATTACCTCTTTTCAAAATGATATAAAAACCTATACTAGATATTAATATTATTGTTTGAGAGGGAATTTTGAAAATAAATAAAATTATGACTAAGAAAGTTGGAACGATTACCTCTACTGCTACTGCTACTGCATGCTCTGCGACTATGAAAGAATTAAATATAGGATCATTGGTTGTTATACAAAAAGGTAATGTTGAGGGAATAGTTACTGCTTGGGATATAACATCAAAATGTATTGGTTCTGGTAAAAATCCTAATAATTGCACTGTATTTGAAATTATGACTTCGCCTGTGCATACCGCTGACTTTGAAACCGATGTTATGGAGGCTGCAAGAGTAATGGCAGATAGAAAAATAAGTAGGCTCCCAGTAATTCAGTTAGGTAGTCTGGTTGGAATTGTTACTTTTGCAGATATATCTCAAGCAGTAGATCAGTTTACTAAAGACGTGCTAGGAAGTTGGAAAATATGAGTGAAAATAAACAAGATAAACCTAATATAATTATAATTCTTGCTGATGATCTCGGGTATTCAGATTTAGGATGCTACGGATCAGAAATTCAAACTCCTAATATTGACAGTTTAGGAAATGATGGTATTAAATTCTCTCAATTCTATAATCAAGCAAGATGTAGTCCTTCTAGGGCATCTCTTATGACTGGCCTTACGGGTCACCAAGCAGGTGTTGGGCAATTATCAGGAGATCTAGGGGCACCTGGCTACCGAGGCTTTATCAATAAAGAATGCGTGACTGTTGCTGAAGTTTTAAAGCAAGAAAACTATGATACTTATTTGTCAGGAAAATGGCACTTAGGCGGAAGTTGGGATCCAAGAGAAAAAGATAAGTGGGAAGCTGGAACAGACAATCATCCCCTGCCAACCCAAAGAGGTTTTGATGATTTTTATGGAATAATGGATGCAGCATCTAGCTTTTTTAGACCTGAAAGCCTTATGGATGGTGATAAATTTATTGATATTGATGATCCAGATTATTATTTTACTGACGCTATGTCAGATAAGGCATGTGAAATGATAAGTGGCTCTATGAAAAAAAATAATCCATTTTTCTTATATTTATCATATACAGCTCCTCATTGGCCTCTCCATGCAAAACCAGAAGATATTGCAAAATATGAAGGTAAATACCTTAAGGGTTGGGATCATTTTAGAACTGCAAGACACGAAGAAATGAAGGGTTTAGGGATAATAGACTCAAAATGGGAGATATCTCCAAGAGATTCAGATGTAGGTGAATGGGAAGATGCAAAATATCCTGACTGGGAAGATTCTAAAATGGCGGCTTACTCTGCAATGATAGATAGTATGGATCAAGGGATAGGGAGAGTTGTTAAAACACTTAAAGAGAGTGGGCAGCTAGAAAATACCTTGATTTTCTTCATGTCTGATAATGGTGGTTGCGCAGAATTGATGAGAGAAGATGGAGATTGGAGCAATACTTCTCAATGGGAAACCAACACTATAAATGGAAAGCCGGTAAGAGTGGGGAATATACCAAATTTAAGGCCTGGGCCTGGAACAACTTTTCAAAGTTATGAGACCCCTTGGACAAATGTTAGTAATAGCCCTTTTCGACTTTTTAAAAGATGGATCCATGAGGGGGGCATAAGTGCTCCTTTGATTGTTCATTGGCCTTCAGTGATTAAAGAGTCAAGAATAGAATCTGAATATATTCACATTATGGATATACCTGCAACATCAATTGAAGCTGCGGGAGGTAAATACCCTAGTGAATATAATGGAAATAAAATTAAGCCTATTGAAGGTGAAAGTTTTTTACCTCTTCTATCTAATAAGTGGTCTCGCGAGAAGCCTATGTATTGGGAGCATGAAGGTAACCAAGGTATTAGAAAGGGGGAATGGAAGTTAGTTAGGGAATATGGAAAAGATTGGGAGCTTTACAACATGAATGAAGATAGGACAGAATTAAATGACCTTTCTTCATCAGAAGGCAATAGAGTAAAAGAGATGAGCAATGAATGGAAAGAATGGGCCAAAGTTAGCAATGTTCTTCCTTGGCCAGTAGACCCTAATGTTATGGCAAAAAGATTAGAAGGAAATCATTCTCATATTCATCAGCACAGAGGCCCTACTGCTGGTCAAATTGCTGAAGGGAAAGGCAAGTTTCTGTAGTATGCCTTATTTAGAAGTTTTATGGTTTCCGGGAAGAGATGAGGGGCAAAAAAAACAACTTGCAGAAGAAATTACTGCATCATTTGTCAAAATTACAGGATGCAAGCCTAGTGCTGTTGAAATAATATTTAAGGAAATATTAAAAGAAAATAGCGCAAGCTCAGGAGAACTTATTAATGAAAATTGATTTATTAGTTCTATATAATGATTCTTGTCCATCACTAGATCCTACACTCAAAAGAATAAATGAAATTATTTATGACAATCACCTTAAAGCCAATCTATCTACGAAATTACTAAAAAACGACCGCGAGGCTAACCAATGGAAATTTGCAGGTTCACCAACAATATATATAAATAAAGTTCAGTTTGAGCCAATCGATTCAAATTTATACAGATTAGAAAACTGCAGAACATTTATAAATGATGAAGGTAAAATTTCACCATTACCATCAAAAAATAAATTACTTAAGGCTTTTTTGGAAGCCTAGAGAAAGGAAAAAATGCCAAATATAAAATTAAATGACCCTTATGTGAACTTTAAACTTCCTTCAACCTCCGAAGAAAGTTACAGCTTAGATCGACCTTCTCTGGGAGAAATAAAGGTTGTAATTTTTAGTTGTAACCACTGCCCTTACGCGCAAGCTTGGGAGGACAGGATAATTAATATTCAGGAAAAATTCTCCAAAGATAATGTAAGCATAATTATGATTAGCTCTAATGATGCATCAAAATACCCTGAAGATAACTTCGAAAAAATGCAGGAAAGACATAGAGATAAAAAATTTAATTTTCCTTATCTTTATGATGAAAGTCAGGAAGTCGCCAAGATGTATGGGGCTGAAAGAACACCGGAAGTTTTTGTGTTTGACTCAAAAGGTTTGCTTAGATACACAGGTGCAATTGATGATAATTATGAAAACGAATCTGAAGTAAAATCCAAATACTTAGAAGATGCGCTAAAAAGCCTCATAAAAGGAAATATGGTAATTGTTGAAGCTACGGATGCAGTTGGATGCACAATTAAATGGAAATAATTTAGATATACAAATTAAGTGTCCCAAAAAATAAACTTTATCCTCATTTACTATTTAATCGCCAATGGATTTGGTTTTTCTGTATTTATTACTAGAGGAATAATTGTAAGTTGGTACGTCTTGGATCAAACAAATTCAACTCTATTAGTTGGTCTTATTACTGCTATTCCCACAATGATGCTTCCGCTGCTTAGTCCAATTGGAGGAAGATTAGCGGATTCTGTTTCTAGAAAATTTGTATTTTTTGTAGCAAGAATAGCTACATTCTTAATTTTAATTTTGATGGCACTATCTGTAAATTTAAACTTCTACTCATTTATATTTTTGATAATAACTTCAATATTTCTCGGCTTTGCATCTGGCCTAGAAGCTTCATCTCAACAAAATTTACTTATAGATATCTTAGGAGTAGAAAAAATTTCTAAAGGAAATGGATATAAAGAATTATTTAACAGTAGCTTAAGTACTGCACTACCTTTAATCATCGGCGCATTTCTTACAATCCTTTCGTCTTCTTTAATTTTCTGGGTTCTCCCGGGTTTTGGCTTTTTGGCATTATTTTTTGGTTATCTACTTTTTAAGAATTTCAAACCAATTGATTCAGAAATTAATTCAAAAAAAAGTTTTTCAGAAGTTACATTAAAAGACTCTCTAATTTATATTAAAAAAACTGAAAATATATGGATATTGCTTTCACTAAGCTTTGGAATGATGTTGTTCTGGTCTTTTCCTCAACCTTTATTATCTTTGTACTCAAGAGATATATTAAAAATTGGAGGTGGTGGTTATGCGGTTTTGTCAGGATTATATTTTGCTGGCTCTATGGTTGGCTCGATCCTTATAACATTATCAATAATTAATATTCGAGGCTCAAAAATTTTGATTATAAGCGCATTTCTATTCAGTATATTTGTTTTGTTGATTTACAATTCTGTATCACCAATTTTATGTGGAATATTTATATTGTTGTCAGGTATATCTCACTCTGCTTGGTGGATTTCTATGCTAGTTTTTCTGCAGACAATCTCAAAAGAATCTTATAAAGGCAGAGTTATTGGGTTTTATTTTGGACTGTTAGTATCAGTTGCTATTGGCTCAATTATTGGCGGACTTATTGCAGAATTTATAGGTATAAGACCAACTATTTATATAGCAATGGGGTCTTTATCATTGATTCATTTGCTGGCTCTTTTATCATCAAAATTCAGAAATTTAAATTTATCTAATAAAGATTCATATTAGTTGCTTTTATATTTGTTTTTTTGCAACATATCGATGTATGAACCCTCTATTAGGTAAAAATTTCATTTTTTTAATCACTGCTAACTGTCTTGCATTCTGTGGATGGGTTTTTAGAAATTACTTAATTAATTGGTACGTGCTGGAAAAAACAAACTCTACTTTAATGGTAGGGTTATTTGCAGCAATACCTACTTTTTTTGTATTATTCATATCCCCTTTTGGTGGACAGCTAGCTGATAAATTTTCTAGGAAAAAAATTTTTCTAACAATGAGAATTTTTAGCATGATCTTATTTTTTCTTTTAGCCTTATTTATTCACATAGAATTGTATCCTCTTTTATTCATTGCTTTATGTTTTTCAGGAATTGGAATTACAGCTGGATTAGAAATAAGTGCTTCTAGAAATTTAATCTTAGATATTGTTGGATTTAAATATTTAACTTGGGGTAACTCTATTACTGAATTTCTTAATTCTTTTTTGAGTACTGTTGGACCATTAACTATTGCAGTATTTTTTACTTCTATATCTGACACAAGAGTATTTTTTACGATGCCTGCCGCTCATTTTGTGAGTGTTATATCAGCATTGCTACTTTTTCTTTACTTCAAAGAAAATAATTCTGGATACAGCGAAGATAGTGATGTAGATACAAAAGATAAGTCAATTAAAGAAGGGATAGCTTATTCTTATAAATCTGTAAATATAAGGATTCTACTCATATTAACTTTTACTTTATTATTTTGGGCATTATCACAACCTTTGATACCAAAAATTGCAAGAGATGTTCTAGATTCTGGGTCTACTGGCTATGCTATTTTATTATCAGGCGAAGCTTTAGGAGCCATTGTAGGATCAATAGCCCTGCCATTATTTCCAAAATTATTTAGAAATTCAAAGTCAATTGTTTTTTGTATATCTATTTATGGGATAGTTATACTATTTTTTGCCCTATCAAAATCTATTATATTTTCAGTTTTCGTGCTTGCAATAGGAGGATTTTTTCATGTTATATGGTTTACAGTCATAATAATTCTTCTTCAAACTATTCCAGATGATGATCATAAGGGAAGAGTTATCGGTTTATTTTTTACATTTATACAAGCTTATGGGCTAGGCTATATTTTAGGTGGATTGATGGGTGAATCAATTGGAATAATCCCTACTTTATTTATCGCAGCAATCATTCCAGTAATTATTCATTTAGTTTGCTATGGTGCATCTAGGGAATTTAGAGCACTAAAATCTTAGGCTAAGTGTAATCTTTACTAATCCAGCTGGAATATCTTGTTTTATCTTTTACTGAGAAAAACTTTTGAGTTTGTGCTTCATCTTTTCTAACTTCCTCACAAACTTTTATTATATCCCCTAGTATATCTTCCTGGACCCTAGTTATTCCGTCTGCATCTGCAACTAGTATATCCCCTTCAGATACATTCAAACCAGAAACTTCCACATTTTCTCCTAAAGAAATAGCATTAAATGGGCCATGTCCTGGGACCCTTCCTTCAGCCCAAACACTTAAGCCAGATCTTTGAATTCCAGGAACATCACGAATTGCACCGCATGCTACTACTCCAACAGCACCCAAACATGAATGCATAAAAGCCATGTTGTCTCCGAATAAAGCTCCCCTATTTCTTGGCGAATCATTATCTTCTATTAAAGATATAAATGGGTAATCTAACGAAGAAATTTTTTCATAATAATCTTTCCAGGGAACCGGCTCTGAATTAGGCTCATTTAAAGCTGTCGCTTTTATAGTTGTAGCTATTCCCACAATTGTAGGAGCTTCACCCGTATATCTTTTTAAGGCAGTTCCAGTATAATCCTGATCTTCAGGTATATATCCCCTAATTCTTATTGCAGCATTTTGAACAGTTGCTGAATCAAAAGCAGTTAAATCATTTAAAATTGAAATATCTATTTTTCCCATTTTCTTCCTTTACTTTGAACTCTCAAATTATTTAGATATAGAATTATCGTATAATAAATATTTCTTAATGAACATAAAATATTTTATATGATAAAAATAGGCATAATAAGTATCTCGGACAGAGCTTCAGAAAATATTTATGAGGATCAAGGCATACCCTCAGCAATTAATTTTTTTAATGAATATTTCTCTTCAAATCTAAACAAAATATCAATTGATAAAACCATTTTGATTCCAGATGATTTAGAGCAAATTAAAGAAAAAATTATTGAGTATGTTGATATTCATAAATTAAATGTGGTTATTACTACAGGGGGAACAGGTCCCTCCAAAAAAGACTTAACTCCTAATGCCACAAGAGAGGTAATAGAAGAAGAACTTCCTGGGTTTGGAGAATATATGAGATCTGAATCACTAAAATATTCAAAAAATGCTATCTTAAGTAGGCAATTGGCAGGAATCAGAAAAGATTCAATTATATTGAATTTGCCTGGGAGTCCAAATAGTATTGGAGAAATTTTACCTAATATAATTGATCAAATTATTCATTTCGTTGAGGAAAGAAACAAAGTTTAATAAAATTCCTCTTCTCTTTCCCATACTTCATTTGAATCAGAATCCTGTCTTTCATATCCTTTTTCAAGATCATCAAAATTATTAAATTCATCTTCTTCTCCTGAATCGACAATTCTAGCCCATGTTTTAACAACGAATATACCATCCCTAGTAAAACTTACGTATGCGATTGCTCCTCTTTGCCCACTTCTTTTTCTAATTAAATACCCTCTTTCTTCTAGGGTTTTTAAAGATCTAGAATATCTATTCTTATCTTTTTTAAGGTCTAGATTAAAAGAATCATTAGGCGTCCATGGAATTAAAAAATCAGTGTCATCCAAAAATTTTTCACTGCCTGAAGAAGTAAGTTTTTCTTTTGAAATTAGAATTAAGTTATTCCACATCCACATAAGGATGTCTCTTTGAGTTGAACTAATTTTGCCTCTAAATTTTTTCAATATACTTACATTTAAAGAAGGTCTATAGGATTTACAGTGTAATCTAAAAGAGATAAATTTTTAATATCATCAAATCTAAATACTAGGAGAAAAAATGGATTTTTCAGGAAAAGTAACTATTGTAACTGGCGGAGCACTAGGAATAGGAGGAGGCATCTCAAGAAAATTTGCAGAAAAAGGTTCAAAAATTGTTATTGCAGATATTGATTTAGATTCAGCAAATATGAATTCAAAAAAAATAGAGGATATGGGTGGAAAATGTGAAGTAATTAAAACAGATGTTTCAAAATCAGAAGATATTGAAAATATGGTTAAATTTACTATAGAAAAATATGGAAGAATAGACAATCTAATTCAGAATGCTTTTTCTACAGGGAATTTCTCAGAAGAATTTTCTGGTTCTGCTATGAAAGTTTCTGAAGAAGGCTGGGATAAAGGGATTGCTATGCTACAGAAAGCTATTTTCCTTGGAGCAAAATTTGCTGGAAAAGAGTTAATTAAAAACAACGGAAACATAATAAATATTTCATCAGTTCACGGATTATTAATGTCTAAAAATGCAATTGTATATGAGTCTGGTAAATCTGCTGTTATAGGAATGACTAAGCAAATGGCATGTGATTTTGGACCTTTAGGGGTAAGGGTAAATGCTATATGCCCAGGGCATATAGTTACTGAGAAAATGGAGGTTAGGTGGAAAGAAATGCCTAAAGGGTTAAAGTTTTTCGAAGAGCAATATCCTGTAAGAAGAACTGGAGTTCCAGAAGATATAGCAAATGGCGTAGCTTTTCTATGCTCTGAAGAGGCTTCATTTATTACTGGGCACTCATTAGTTATTGACGGTGGTTTAAGCATTCAGCTTCAAGAAGACTTTGGAGTTGATCAAGCTAAATATGCCCAATCACATGATGTAGAGTTTCCTTATTAACTAAGCTAAAAATATAATTCCTGCACCTGCTAATAAGCCTGAAATGATCTTAATAAAAAGGTTTTGAAAATCTAATTTTTCAGTAAATTCTTTTTTGATCATCCCTGCAAGAAAAGCGCTGAGAATTACAGCAAAAATTGGCCTGGCCCCATTAAATGAATTTACTATTGAAATATCTAGTTTGGTTAGTGCTACAACAATCATATACATGCTAAGCAAAGGACTTAATGTTTCTGCTATAAATAAAGTTAATCCTCTCCTCTTATGTTTAAAAAACTTATTAAGATCTGAAACATTTTTTAAGCTAAACATAGGAATGCCTGCAGAAATAAATAATCCTAAAGCTCTTATACTAAGAACTTGAGTTTCTGAAAAATCATTACCATCTACGGACTGCTTTAAAAGTACACTTGCAATAGCAAAAAGAATTCCTCCTAACAAGAGACTGAAAATCGCGGTCTTATTTATAGGAGAAAACCTGCCTTCCCATCTTAATGAAGCGAAAACAGATGAAATAAATATCAATAATATCCCTAAGTATTCTGCATAACTTAAAGATTCCTTTAAAATAAATAATCCAGCAACTGGAACAATTATTGTATGAATTAGATAAATAGGCTCAACCCTTGATATTTCCTCCAAATCCATAGCCTTGACAAGGAAAATCAAGCTTAGCCCAAAAAAAATTCCGGACAAAATTAAATATAAAAAACTTGAATTAACTGTTTCAGAATTAAATCCAAATGGATCCAATAGAAACATGGTTATGCAAATTACCAATTGCATTCCACCGCTATACAAGCAAAAAGACTTAAAGTTTAAATTATCCTCGCCCTCAAGTACGAAGAATTTATCAACAACATTTACAGCAGCCATTATAAGAGCAGAAAACAATGGCAACAAAATCCATAATTCCATCTACATCTCGATTCTTATATAAAAATTAATTTAAATCCCAATTTGAGAAATTAAAGTTATTTCTATTATGATCTCTCACTCTATCTTTACTTTCCCTTATTTTTAAATCAGCATCAAGTTTATTTAGGTTACCTTTTTTTCCGAGCGCCAATACGAAAACTACATGATTATTATCAGGAATACTCACAGCCCGCTTAACTAATTCCTCATTCCATCCTCCCATAGGATGACTTGCTATTCCTAAAGATTCAGCCTGAAGCATCATATTTTGGCCGCAAAAACCTATATCTAAGAACTTTCTTTTTAAATTTTTATCGTCAGATATAGAGAATATAGCAAAAATCTCTGCATTCTTAGCCCAAATCTGATTCGAATCAGATAAAGAATCTAATACATTTTTATAGTTATCATGTTTTTTACTTACAAATATAACTTTCCATGGTTGCATATTTCTTGAAGAAGGCGCCCATTTTGTTGCTTCAATGAGCAGATCTATTTCTTCAAGTGAAATTGATTCACTAGAAAAACACACTGAGCTCTTTCTATTTAAAATTTCTGGGATAATTTTTTTATTCATAATTACATTTTATCAGTAATTTTTCCTATTATTTCATCAATTGATAATTTGCCCTCAGGAAGACCTTTTATTAATTCATAAATATTCCCAGCCTCACCATGAAAACCGCCTGTTAAACCAGCTTCCTTAAAGGTTGTTGATATTTCATGCATTTCACCAATCCATCTATAAGCCTTGTGCTTAACATTTGAAATTTCTTTAGTTGCTACTCCGTAAAAATATTCGTCAGAGTAATCTAGTTCATCTATCAGCTCTTGATATACATTATTTCTTTTTGCAGTAATTAGTGCCCCTGCAACAAGAGCCCTTGACCCTTTGGTTATTGCAGCATAGACCATTTTAATAGCAGAAGCTTGAAAATCAGAGCCCTTTAAAATTACTATATTTATTCCTTTTCCAGAAAGAAAATTTAAGTTTTTAGCTTTTTTTCCAGATAAGTAAACCCTAGGGGAATAATTTTCTTTTGGTGGGCCTCCCACAATACTTCCGTCAACATAATTTACTTTTCTTTCACCAAGTAAATTTTTAACATCTTTTGCTGTCATTGTGGAAATCGCATTTAAATCACAATAAATTGGGCCATCATCGCTGATATATTTTGAATATTGATCAGCTGTATATAATGCTTTGTCTGGAGGTATAACAGAAATTATAATATCGGATTTTTTACTAACATTTTCAATTGTTAAAGCATCTTTGATTCCGTAGCTAATTGCTCTCTCTTTACTAGTTCTGGACCTTCCATCATATACAGAAATAACTTCAATTCCATTTTCAACAAAGGATCTTCCTATTTCAGACCCCATTTCTCCAAGTCCGATTAATCCTATTCTCATAACTCCTCCTTATACAAGTTATTATTTAGAAATTTTATATTTTTTTAAAAGATAAAAAAATGCGTCATTTGGATATAGAAATTTATCAAGATAATAAGTTAATATATATTTAGTGAACATCGGGGTGTTGTTAGTTAGCAGTAAATTTTTCCTCCAAGAAAAATATCTAATAGATAATACCCCAGATTCACACTTCACTAACCTAAATAAAAATTTCCTCAGATGATCCTATTGGGTCGGAATGAATTGATTTATTTTTAAGAAAATTTAATTCTTCATTAGAAATTTTCTTAAAATTTTGAGCAGCTTTTAAACCCATCTTAAATAAACTTTCATCTCCTGGTGGCAAAAATGAAACAACATTATTTGATAGAGTAAATTTAACAGCTAAATCTATCATTTTTTTATCATTTAGAGGCTTATACCAACATTTTTCATAATCTCTGATATTACTATCTTTCCATAAGGTGTCAGCCATAGATTTTAATGCCAGAACTGCAGTTTCAGTTTCATCAGCTTTCTTTAATACCTCTGGACCAAATCCAGCATTTAGTATCAAGTTCCAATTAACTGGAAAAAGTATTGAATCAAATTCGAAGTTATCTAAAAGCATATGAGCAACTTTAATGGAATGGCACGAAAAACCAATATATTTCACTTTACCTTGTTTTTTTGCCTTTATTAAAGTTTCTAAGGCCCCGCCTTTAGAGCTAACAAGTTCAAAATCTTTTTCTGATTTCATTCCGTGAAGCTGATATAAGTCAAAGTGATTAGTTTTTAAAAGCTTTAAGGAATTTTCTAAATCTTGATCAGCTTCTTTTGATCTTCTATTTGATGTTTTACAGGCTAAAAATACATCATTTCTTATACCTTCTAATGACCGCCCCATTAGTTCTTGAGCATCTCCATAACCAGGGGCTACATCAAAATAATTTACGCCATTGTCAAAAGCATAACGGACTAATCTATCTGATTTATTCTGGCCGGTATTTTTAATTGATATTCCACCCAATCCTACAATAGACAACATTTCATCATGAATACCGAATTTTCTTTTTTCCATTTTATGAAGATGGAGGCGAGTAGTTTGAAAGAGCTTTACCTGCTTTTTTAGCTATAGCATTAATATCTACAGTTTCAAATATATCTACTGTGCCTACACCTTGAGCTTCAACCGCCATCTTTACTGCAGCTACAGTTTCAAAACTATCAGCTTCTATAGTGACGATAAAATCATATGGCCCCCTTAAAAATTCTATATCTGAAAAAGACGCCCCCATTGCAGATGAAAGAGCATTAACAACTGCCTTTCTGTCTTGATCAGGATTATTTACAAATGCTTCAAAACTTTCTTCAGAATATGTTCCTAATACATAAAATTTCATAATTCTCCTTTTTAAATAAATTATTTCTTAATTATAAATTATCAAAAAAATATTAAATTTGTTTAACATCCTAAATATTTTAATAAATCATCAAGCAAGATAACTGGTATTAAATTTTTATTTGCAGAAACAATGCCTGTGCTATTGGGAAATTTAACTAAGTAGGCCAAAATTTCATTTTCCTCACTCAAAACAAAAATAGGGTAATTATTAAAAGATTCTCTTATATCAGCCCCAACATCAAGGCACTCTGAATTAATATTTATACTTGGAAAGTTAATTACCTTTAATACTGGCTCCAATAATTCTGACTCTGATGGAGTGAATTGTTGATTAGAAGTTCTTCTATGCTCTACTAAAATCAAGTCTTTTTCCTTAAGATATAATTCAATTTTTTTAAGGTCTTTTTCAAGCTTAAATTCTGAAAATTGATTGTTGGAATTATTTGAACAAGAAATAATAAAAACTAAAAAAATAAAAGGTATAAGTAGTATTAAAATTTGAATTATCTTTTTCATCATATCTCAGCATTAAATATTAATAATATTAAAAAAATAAACATACCAATCCCATAAACAGTTATTAACCCAAACCTTAATTTTTCATTTTTTTCTCCAAATTTTGCTGCAACTATAAGTGGTATATGAATCATAAGCAATATTATAGTCATGTCCCATTCCCCTCCTGGCGCACCATGATTAAGAAAATTAAATTCTTTATTTGCTGCATTTACTATCAATGCGAATGATTATGTTTACTGATAGATTTAATTACTTTTACATCTGAATCAACTATATATTTTATTTCTAATCTATCACTTGATAATTGATGAGATATTAGGTGATCGTATGTGTAGTGCCCAAAATTATTTCCATTAGAATATAATTTTTCTATATTCCCACTATCAGACTCAATTTCAATGTATATAAATTCTCCAATTGTGCCTCCTTTTTTTATATCTAAGATTATTCCTTCAATTTTTCTTTCTGAGCTGGAACACGACATGAGCAATATTATTAAAAGGCATATTAAAATAATTATTTTATTCACATTAATTCTCAATTGGTAATGCACTTCCCTCTTCTTCCTTTGCCCATCTGAAAAATAAGGTTGTTAGGACTCCTAAAAATATAAAATTTCCTGGGAGCCACATTATTAATCCACCCCACGTTTGATCCTCTACATGAGAAAGCATGTTCCAATGCAAAGGAGTGGATTCATAAGCATATAGTGAGTCTCCAGAGAGAGTTATAAAAGCTGCTAAAGCTGCACTTGGAGTTACAGCCAGCAATAGATATACAATTTTTTGAGGATTTGAAAGATTAGACCTCACAGGAGCTGGGCCAATTATCGGCCACCATAAAAGTAGCGCCATAAAAACGAACATTGCGTGATTAATAAAATGAAAAGTATCATATTTTAGAGTCAGATTGTAAAAAAATGGTATATGCCAAATGTATAGATTTACAATATATAAAATTAATGAGTATCTGGGTTTGGTAATTACACTTAATAGCTTCTTTAGTTTTGATTCTCCAGCAAATGGTTTTGAAATAATTCCTCTAATTGGCTTCGGGGTCCCCCAAATAAAGACAGGCATTGCGTTTGCAGAAAGCAGCAGAGGCGCAATGACAACCATTAATGTTAAATGCTGAATCATATGTATAAAAAACATTTCTTCTGCAAAATAATCAATTGGCCCTTCTAAAACAAATACTAATAAAAACACAGAAACACTTATAAAAAATAATTTTGTTTTTGAAAAAAAAGGTTTCTTAATTAGCCTAACTACACCTGTTAAATAGACCAATACAATCAAACTAACAAAGGCTAAGCTTATGAAGCCATTTATGTTTTCCAAATGAAGAAAATTCCATGAAGTTATAAAATCTAAAAAATTTTCCGCTGTCTCGGGGTGATCAGATCCATGATTAAAATAATTTAATGAAAAAAAATCTGCTTGTTTTAACAATTTAACTTTTACTTTCTGACTTTATTAATAATGTTTTGGACAAAATTATTTCCATCTTCAGTTGCCCACAAAACAAGACCAATTAAAGCTAGTATCAATATCGCGAATATATAATCAATCATAATTATAGTTTAGCAAAAATTGATAAATAAATAATAATTAAATTAAATTTACTGCCTCTAGAGATTCTGAAATTTTATACTTTATGTCTGATGGGATATTTATACTTTGATCTCTGCAGTTCATGCCTCTAAAACCCATTAGACTCAAACAATATTTAATTCCTGAATACAAGAAGGGAAGCATTAAGTTGTCGATATCTTTTATTTGATTTTGTAAAATTTTACCTTTTTCATAATCACCTGATATGCCAATGTTTAATAATTCCTTTAATGCATCAGGCCAAATATTTGAAAAAGCAGTTGTTGTTCCNTTGCAACCTATTAAAGTNCCTAAGAGGATCATNCTTCCATTGCAAATCCAAAACNTTTTATTTTCTGGNACATATTTCCTNACAGTAGACTCAAACCTCATNTCATGTTCAGTTACATAGCCAAAAACATTATCCATTGATGCAATNCTTCCTAATACCTCAGGACTAGATACAGGCTTTGGTGCAACCCCAAAATTTAGTGGCTCACCTTGATGCATTAATAAGACAGGTAAAGGGGTGTGTTTTAATACCTCTGTAAAATAACTTACAATTGATTTTTCGTTTCTAGGGTATCTAATTCTGAGCAAGGATGCGCCCGATTGAGCATATCTTTCCGCAAGCCTTAATGTTTCTTTTGGGGACGGATTATCAATTCCTGCTGCTGATATTTTATTATCAGTTAAAGAATTGGAAATCCTATCTAATAAATTAACTTTTTCATCCTCGCTCATCAATAATTCTTCCCCTGATGCAGTTCCAATAATAAATATATCTACTTCTGTTTTCTTCCATTTATCTAAATTGAAATCAGCAGCATCAAGATCTAGTTCTCCATTTAAGCTAAAAGGAGTTACCATTGGGAGGCCTACTAAAGGATCCTGTAAATCATATGCATTCATTTTTTAATTTTAATCATATTTTTTACCATCTCGCCAATAAAAAAGCTTTGCATTATTCCCCAGCCTCCTCCTCCAGTAGCAACGAATACCCTTGAATCTTTAATTACTTCATTTACTATAGGCATCCCATCTTTGGTTGCCGGACGTACACAAGCAGTTTGCCCTACTACTTGAAGTTCTTTAATACAAGGAACCATTGAAGCGGCTTTATTTAATAATTCTTTCTTAGATTTATTGGTTATATTTAAATCAAATTCATCTTCTTCATAAGTTGCTGCAACCCAAATAAGTCCATCTGATTTTTTAACAACTGAACATACTCCATGAATATGATAGTTAAGATTAAAACCATTAGGATCCAACTTAACAATTTCTCCCTTAGCTGGATACATTTCAATGTCTACACCAATACTAGAAACTAGTTTTTTGGTCCAAGGCCCTGCACAAACAATCAAATTATCATAATTTATTATTTTTTCAGATTTTAATTTTATTTTATTTTGGTTCACATCTATTCTTTCAGCCAAATCATCTATTATTACAGCACCTTTTATTTCTATACTTCGCTTTAAGCAAGACAAGAACAAATCTGAATTTAAAAAAAGAGTTCCTGAAATTAATGCTCCCCCATATATATCTTTTGAAACTTCTTTTTGATATCTGGATAAATATTCATATCCCTCTAAGAGTTTTACATTAAATCCGGAAGCCTTAATATCACTTACAGAGTTAGCAATTTGAGAAAATTCTTGTTCATCAAAACAAATTTGAATAGTAAGAATATCTCTAAGAAAATAGTCAATTCCAGATAAATTCTTTAATTTTTCATAGTAATCTTTGTGTTTTAAATAACTTTCTAAAGCTAACTTTTGCTGATTTTCTGGTCTCATTGGACCATTTTTTAAATTATTTTTTTGATCTAAATGACCAGATGACCCTGACCCTTTCAAGACTGGATCTAATCTCCCTAAAGCATTGTTTGACGCAATATTGGAATGATTACCATCAATTATGGTCACATCCTGACCGTCCTCAAGTAAACTTAATGCTGAAGCTAATCCAAAAACACCTGCTCCGATAATAATATTATTCATAAATCACATTTTAAGTTGTTCATAGTATAAATTAAAATATTATATAAATTATTTTACTAATTCTGTTTATGAAGAATTCAATTTTAAAAACGACTTTACTCACAAATGGCTTTGTGGAAAGCTGGTCAATCGGAGGTGTAAGTTCTTTTTGTAGATTTTTTGAGGTTCTTGTAAGTGCTGTTGTTATATACCAAATTAGTCAAAATGCCCTTTTGGTAGCAATAAATTCTGGTTTAAGAGTTGCCCCTTTATTCATCTTAGGCTGGTTATTAGGGAGAATGGCTGACTCCTTAGATAAAAGGTATCTGCTAGTTTTATCATCAATTGTTTTCATTTTTTCTTCATTAATAGGGTTTTTATTAATGTTTTTAGGTTTAATTCAAGTCTGGCACCTTTTAGTAATCTCATTAATATCCGGACTAGGATGGGCAATAGAATTTCCTTCCAGAAGATCCTTTATAGGAGAGGTTTTACCTAAAAAAAATATTTATCTAGGTATTGGGCTGGATCTTTCATTATCAAATCTAGGAAGATTTATTGGGCCGGTTGTAGCAGGATTAATGATAGATTATTTATTAAATTTTGCCTTTCTGCTTTCTGCTTTTTTGTATATTTTTTCTTTAATAATGTCCTTAATGCTTTTTAATTTAAAAGGTGAATTTACCAAGAAAAAAAAGGATTATAAGAAATCACCAGAAAATATTTTCTTATTTCTTTTCAAAAATAATATGTACAGAACAGTACTTCTAGTAACAATCGTTTGTAATATATGGGGCTTTCCAACTACAAGCATGGTTCCAGTTATTGCTGAAACAATACTAAACATAAATGCAACTTTATTAGGAATATTGGTAGGAGCCGAAGGAGCTGGGTGCTTAATTGGTTCAATTATTGTCGCTGGAGTCAAAAACAAACGAATTCAATCTTTCTTATTTATTTCTGGAGCATTTATATTTTTAACTTGTATTTTTCTATTTTCAATATCTGAAATTTATTTTGTTTCACTTCTATTATTATTTTTTGGGGGGTTAGGTATTTCAGGATTCAGCACAATGCAAAGTGTTATTACAGTAGACAGAACACAACCTGAATTAAGAGGTTCGGCACTGGGCTATCTTTCAACTACTATTGGAACGCAACCCTTAGGGGCTCTCAACGTAGGAATTACGTGTTCTATACTTGCTCCTCATGTCGGAATAAGAGTTAGCGCGTTAGAAGGAATCCTTTGCATGATAATAATCTTATTCATAAGTGCCTATTACAATAGGAAAATAAATGGCTGAAGAATTTTATTTTAATCCCACGCTCCCATCATCTTTGATTGGAGGAGGATAGTTTGCTGGGTCAAATGGATGTTTTGCAGGAGAATCTTCATTAAATTTAAGTCCTAATCCTGGTTTATCAGAAGGATAATACCATCCATCTTTTAGTTCTATAATTTCGTCAGTCATATCTCTTCTAGGAGGAATTTCTTCATCTATTGATTCTTGCACATCCCAAGAAATTGAAGATGTTCCTACCGCAATACATGCCGCGGTGGCAATTGGCCCTTGAAAATTATGTGGAGATATCTTTATATGATTAGACTCAGCTATTGTGGCAATTTTTTTTACTCCAGTTATGCCCCCTGCAACAGCTATGTCTGGCTTAAAAAAAGCTGGCTTTACCATATGAGCATATTCCCTGAATTCCCATACTCCTATATTTCTTTCTCCTACAGCAAGAGGAAGGTCTATTTTTGATGAAACATTTGCCATAGACTCTACTGAATCAGGAACTATTGGATCTTCTATGAAATAAGGCTTCAGGTAAGCTACTTCCTTACAAAATGCAATTGCTTCATGTGGCTGCATATTTCTATGAATTTCAATTCCAATATCAAAGTCCCAGCCAACAGTTTCCCTTACTGCAGATACCATTTCTAAAGCTAGAGTTATCATTCTAGAATAAGTTAACTCAGCCCAATTATTTGGCATAGGAGTAAATTTAAGTGCTGAAAATCCCTGATCTATAACTTTTTTTGCACCTTCTGCACATTCATCTGGTGTATCTCCACTAACACCTAACGCTATAGCTCTTACCTTATTTCTTACTTTTCCACCAATAAGGTCCCATACTGGAGCATTAAGCCTTTTTCCTTTTATGTCCCAAAGAGCCATATCAATTGCGCTAATTGCCCCACCAATACTATTTCCTCTAAAAGACGAATTGAATCTCCACAAAAATGACCAAATGTGTTCAATATTCCGTGAATCCATTCCGATCAAAGCATCTGAAAATCCATTAATTGTTTCTTGTGCGGCTTTTGGATAAGCCCAATAACAAGACTCCCCAATTCCCTGAATTCCATCTTCTGTAGTAATTCTTACAACTAAAAAACGAGATACAAAAAAAGTTTCTATTTTAGCTATTTTCATTTCTTAAAGTTTTACTTTTTTTTATATTTTAACTTTATCAAAATTGCTTCTATAAACCTAAAATACTTTTTTATTAAAGCAACTAACTAATTGCTAATAAACTTATAATTACCAATTAATTGCTATTGAGTTACTATTTTTATAAATGAAATAACAAGAAACGTGAAAATGAATTTCCAAAAACAAGAATTTTTACTAGACCATATAAAAGAAATAATTTCTTTTTATCATCCAAGGTGCATAGACAAAGAATTAGGGGGATACATTCATCAATTTCAAGATGACGGATCGATTGATGATCCAATGACTAAGCATCTAGTGGGGACATGCAGATTTATCTATATCTACTCTATATCTTACATAACCTTTAAAGACCCTGAACATAAAGATGCTGCAGAACTAGGATTAAAATTCCTTAGGGAGGTACATCAGCAACCGGATGGAGGCTTTGCATGGTTGTTGAACGGTAAACAAGTTAAAGATGACACTCGTTACTGTTATGGGCATGCTTTTGTTTTATTGGCAGCCGCAGTGGCAACTAAAGCTCAAATTCAAGGAGCAAGAGAATTTACTTCAGAAGTTTACGAAATTCTTGAAAAGAATTTTTGGGACAAAAATTCTGAATTATATGTAGATGAGATGGAAAAAGATTGGAAAAATATTAGTCCATACCGTGGACAAAATGCCAATATGCATATGTGCGAAGCTATGCTGTCATCTTTTGAAGCAACAAAAGAAAAAAAATATTTAGATCGCGCTTATACATTAGCAAAAAGAATTTGCTTAGACTTAACAAAAAATACCGGGGGATTAATTTGGGAGCACTTTAATACTGACTGGACCCCTGACTGGGATTACAACAAAAATGATCCTAAGCATATGTTCAAGCCATATGGATATAACCTTGGTCATTCAATTGAGTGGGCAAAACTTTTACTTATCCTAGAAAGATATAAGCCTGAGGCATGGATGCTTGATACTGCAAAAAAACTTTTTGATTATGCTATTGAAAAAAGTTGGGATAAAGACAATGAAGGAATGCATTACACATTAACTCCTGATGGAGAAATATTAGATAAAGATAGATACTATTGGGTATTAGCTGAAACTTTTGCTGCGGCATCTTTAATTGCATTAAGAACAAAAGATAAAAATTATTGGAGTTGGTATGACAAAGTCTGGGAATTTTCTTATAAATACTTTGTTGATCATAAATATGGAGGATGGTATAGAATTTTAGATCCAGATAACCAAAAATACAGTAGTTTAAAAAGCCCTCCTTCAAAAACAGACTACCACCCTATTGGGGCATGCTATGAAACTTTAGAAGCAATGAAGTATTCAGGTTTAAAAGATCGATGAAAACAAAGGGCTAATAAGACTTAAGATAAGCATAACAACCAAAATTAACGTTAAGAATCTCTTAACTGAATCAAAAAGGCGCTTTTTTATTTCTTTAACTGCTATCTCTCGTTCGTCTTTTATTTCTGATAGTTTGTTATCATATTTTTCAGAAAACTCTTCAGCTTCTTTCTGAAATTCTGCCTGTTCTTTTTCTCCCCAAGGGAAATTATTCATGCTGTAATCCATTTTAGTGTTTAAGTTGTATAAATTATATCAAATAGTTTTGCACCCAATAGAACTTTAATTCGCTTTGATAAAAGAAAGACGGAAAAATATTTATTTACTATAACTTTCAGTTTAAATTTGTTAACTTAGATTTATGAAAATTGTAGATGTAGAAGTTATAGAATTTAAACACGATTGGTATAAACCACCAGTACCTCACAAATGGGGTTATGGTAATCCTGACAATAACAATAAGGGCGAAGTGATTGAATCAATCATAAAAATAATTACAGATGATGGCGCCGAGGGATATATGATCGGTGGAGATAAAAAAATAATTGAAAATAATTTAAAACCTCTCCTTGTTGGCCAAAATCCTTTAGAAAGAGAAAAAATTTGGACATGGATGGAGCATGCAAATGCTTATAAAAATACTCTTTCGCTAAATGAAGAGCAAGCAGGATATGTGGACTGTGCATTATGGGATTTATTTGGAAGAATGACAAAATTGCCTGTTCATAAAATCTTGGGAGGATCAAGAGATAAGGTTAAGGCTTATGCAAGTACATTCCCAAACATGGGTGGTCCTGAAGATTATGCTAAGCATGCAATTGCATGTAAAAAAATGGGATATAAAGCATATAAAATACATGCTTACATTGCTTGGGACCCTATCAAATGGGAGCCAGCCCCACTAATGCCTGCTTTTCCAGATGAAGATTTAGAAATTTGTAGGGCAGTTAGAGAAGCTGTTGGGGACGATATGGTTTTAATGTTAGATCCATTCGCTGTTTATACTCTTCAAGAATCATTGAAGGTTGCAAAAGAATTAGAGAAACTAAATTTTTATTGGTTAGAACACCCAATGATGGAAACCAAAATTGAGGCATATAGAAGACTTACATCGCAAACTGAAATAGCTATATTATCTCCTGAGCACGCAAAAGGCGGAGTATCTACAAGAGCAGAATGGATACTTCAAGGAGCATCTGACATGATCAGAACAGATATACATTTTGGGGGTATTACCGGATGCTATAAAACTGTGAGTATCGCTCAGGCCTTTGGAATACAATGTGAGATGCACGGAGGAGGTTGGGGTAATAGTCATTTATTAGGGGCTTTTGATGAATCAACCTGTGAATATTACGAACACGGCCTTCTCAAACCAGGTCGTGACTATTCAATCCCTCCTATCTACTTAAAAGAAACTTGTGATCCTTTAGATACAGACGGAAATGTAATACTCCCCCAAAAACCTGGTCTAGGCTTTGATCTAAATTGGGATTATATCAATGATAATCTAGTATAAATGTCACATAATTCAATTAGATTAGGATTCATTGGAGCTGGTTGGTGGGCAACATCAAACCATATACCTACTGCCCAAAAGAGGAAAGAGGTAATACTTGATTCTGTGTGCAGACTAGGTACTGACGAGCTAAAACGCATAAAAGAAAAATTTAATTTCGAATTTGCCTCAGAAAACTACAAAGAATTATTGGAAAGAGATCTGGACGGAGTAGTAATTAGCTCCCCTCACGGATTGCACTATGAACACAGTAAGCAAGCTCTTCAAAAAAATATCAATGTTTTAATAGAAAAACCAATGGCAACTAAGTCAAGTGAAGCTAAAGAATTATTTGATATGGCAAATAAAAAAAATCTTTCAATTTTAATGTCGCACGGATGGAATTACTTGCCTGAGTCAAAATTTGCTAGAAAGAAATTAAAAGAAGGAGTTATCGGAGAAATTCAAAATGTAGTGTGCAACCAAAGTTCCGGGGTAAGGGAATTATTGTCAGGAGAGCAATGGAATTTAAAAGGTTCGGAAATTATGTTCAGCCCAGAGCCAAAAACTTGGTCTGACCCAGAAATAGCTCAAGGAGGATATGGTTTAGCTCAAATGACACATGCACTTGCATTAACTTTTTTCATAACTGAAATAAACCCTCTTAGAGTATTTTCAATAAATAACCCTAATTCTAAAATAGAACTTTTTAAATCAATAATTTTAGAATGCGAAAAAAATATATCTGCCACTTTTACTGGTTCCTCAACACATCAAAATACCTATAACAATTGTGAAATAAAAATTTATGGAACTGAAGGAACAATTATTTTAATAATTGGCGAAAAAATAAAGCTTGAAATATTTAATAAAAACAAAAATAAATTTACCTATAAAAATGAAGAAAATATAAAAAATAATATTTTTGAGCCTACAAATAATTTTATTGACATATTAATTAATCCAAGTTCTAAAAACTGGTCAGAAAGCGAATTAGGTCTAAAAACAACTTATGTTCTAGACGCATCCTATAGGTCACAAAAATCAATTAAATTTGAAGATATAGATGCAGAATAATACTTTTTTTAAAAAATAGTTTATAAAATCAAATTCTGTAATATTTTTCTGCGTTTTGATAAAACATTTTTTCTTTTTCTGCTTCAGAATATTTTAAAGTATTTTCAATAAAAAAATTCCATAGTTTTCGGTATGTAATTTTCAATGAATCTACGGGAAAGTTGCTTGCAAATAAAGATCTCGAGGTACCAAATAAGTTTATAGTATTTTCAATAACTTCTTTTAAGTGAGGATCTTCTAAATCACCTCTCATAAAAAGACCAGAAATCTTTACAACAACATTTTCATTTGATGCTAATAATTTCATTCCTTGGTACCATTCTATTTGGTCTTCTTTGTTACCATTTAACAGTGGACATCCTGTATGATTTAAAATAATTAAAGTTTCTCCAAATTCTTTAGCTAAATTATCTGAATCTTCTAATTGGCAAGGCCAAACTTGAAGATCAAATGATAAATTCAAGCTATTAAGTTTCGAAAAGCCTTCTTTCCATTTTTCGTCCTTTAAAAGATTGGTATTTATACCTTCGTATTGATTTAATTCTGTATTAGAATTTGAAAAATTAAGTATTTGCCTAATACCTCTAAAATTTGCGTATTTCAAATGCTCATTCAGGGTTGAATATAAATTGTCAGATTTTAAGTCAGCATAACCAACTATAGCGTTTGGCAAACCTTGGGATTTTTCAGTTTCAGATATACTTTGCAACCAATTAGTTTCTTGCAAAGAATCATTATGATTCATTTCTGCCTGAATATGAACACTTTTTATTACATCTAGGTCTCCAATATCTTTGTTAAAATCTTCTGTTAAATAATTTTTAGATAAAGGATTTTTCCTGTCTTTAATTAACCAAGGGTAGTCATGTAAATCTATATCCCATAAATGATGATGAGCATCAATTATATTCATTTTTTATTGGTCTCACTGTATTACGTTTATTTATCTCGACCCTAACTTAAACTAAAAATTATGACAATTTTTATGCCAAACCAATCTATATTTATTTATAGGATAATTGATTGCTTGGCCTTCAATTAATATTAATAAAAGTCTCTCACGTAATTTACTCCTGTGGTTTTGAAGTAATTGAAAGGCACTTCTAACTCTTCTACCTTTTCAATAACTTCCTTAGAAACATTTCCGTAAATTTCTATAGACCATTCATCAATTAGATTCACTTGTTTTTTTATAGTTTCTTTTACAAATGGACTATTTAAATGAAAGACAAATGAAGAGCTATCTTTAAGAATTTCTGTCCAGGTAAATGAACAAGAATCTTTGGAGTCACAATTTAAATCATGAAATAGCATCCCTGGTTCAGTCTCATTAACAATATCGTCTATTTCCTTTCCAAGCTCGATGTATTCTTTTTGCTTTCCGTCTTTTACTTTTACGCGAGCAATAATCAGAAAAGGGGTTTCTTCGCTTAACTTAATATTTGAAATACTCATTTATTTACCCTTCTTTTAGAATTAAATTAACCTGAAATAGTTGCAGTTGCTTCTATTTCGACTAACAAATCATCATCAAAGATTGGCACTAAGTCTGCTCGCACACACGCTCTGACAGGCCTAGGTTCATTAAAATATTTTACATATATTTCATTCATCCCCTGATAGTCATCAAAGTTTTTCAACCAAACAGTTACTTTTATAACATCATTAAAAGTAGCTCCCAAACTTTCGAGGACACCTCCAATATTTTTTAATGTTTGATGAGTTTGTTTTTTTATATCGTTAGCTCCAACCAATTCTCCTTTTTCATTTAAAGCAGCTTGACCAGCTGTAAATACGAAATTACCTACTTTGACTCCATTAGAAAAATTTTTAGAAATTGCAGGTGGCATCCCTTTTCCTCCACCAAATTCATATTCTTTATTCATATATCCTCCTAGATAAGTAGTAGTATAGAAAAAATTAAAGAAATGGTCATAGTTTTATTTAAGCCAATTAGTTAGGGTGTTTTTTATTAAAATAGAAAGTCCAAAAATTTATATAGATATAATGCTATTGTTACTACTGTAATATAAATTAATAATTTGCTTTTATTCATTTTTTTTTCGATATGTAAACCATAAAACAAAGCCAATTATTAAAGGTGTAAACCATAATCCATTCCAACCAAAAATAAATACTAATGCAACATTAAAAAGAAAAGCTAAAACTAAGATACTTGGAGAGATTTTCATAGGTCCTTTTTAGTAGTTTTGTTTCATATTCCCCATATTATGCCATTACCTTGGTTTATTCTATCTTAGGAGTTTTATTAAACAGTAGTGGCACGCCCGGGAGGATTCGAACCCCCGACCCTCTCGTTCGAAGCGAGATGCTCTGTCCAGCTGAGCTACGGGCGCATAACAAATGGGGTGAGCGGAGGGATTCGAACCCTCGATCTTCAGGGCCACAACCTGACGTGTTAACCAACTACACTACGCCCACCATATGAACAAGATAGAATTTATCAGAGAATTATAAATTTTAATAACTTAATTTAAAAACAGTCTCAATTAAGGTTCTGCAAGGATAGCCTGTGGCACCTTGAGATATCCATCCTCTATTAGAGGCACTCATTGCGGTTCCCGCGATATCTAAGTGAACCCATGGAGTATCACCAACAAATTCACCAATAAAGTGCGCAGCAGTCACTGATCCTGCTGCTCTTCCTCCAGTATTTTTTATATCAGCAACTTTAGATCTATTCTGCTTCTTTGAAGTATCATCCAAAGGCATGTGCCAAATTTTTTCACCCGTTTTCTCGCCTGCGCTTATCAAAGTCTCAATTAAATCTTTATCATTTCCAAAAGCACCAATTAACCCGTGCCCTAGTGATATGACCATAGCTCCAGTAAGTGTTGCAACATCAATTATTTTCGCTGCGCCTCTCTGATTAGCAAATTCAACTGCATCTGCTAGTGTTAATCTACCTTCAGCATCAGTATTCTCTATCTCTATTGTTTTACCGTTCATAGATGTGACTATATCCCCGACCCTTTGTGCTCCTCCACCTGGCATATTTTCTGTAGCTAGACACAAACCAGTAACATTAATTTTTGGTTTTAATTTACCTATAGCATCCATAGCAGCAATAACAGATGCACCACCGGACATGTCAGATTTCATGTCAATCATAGACATAGAGGGCTTTAAAGATAGTCCTCCTGAATCAAATGTAATGCCCTTACCTATGAGCCATATATTATTACTAGGATTTTCTGGATCTCCTAAATAATTAAGGATTATTCCATAAGGATCCGCCTTGCTCCCTTGAGCAACTCCTAAAAAAGTTCTCATCTCAAGTTTTTCAAGTTCCTTTTTATCCAAAACCTCTATACTCAGATTTTCATTAGAATTAGCCATTTTTACACTATAATCCTTTAAATATTCAGGATTAACTATATTTGGCGGCCTGTTTACTAAGTCCCTTGCCTTTAATGAGGCGTCACAGGCTGTGCTTGCTATTTTCACAGATTTTTCTATTTCTTCATCAAACTTTTCAATTAATAGATCTATGGTTTTTATTTCATTGTTTATATTTTTGCCACTTGATTTGAATTCTTCAAATTTATACGAACCTAAAGCAAATCCTTCCACAACAGAACTAACAGCTACAGGAATATCAATATTTCTTATTGATTCTACAATTACAGAAACTTCTTGAATTTTCAAAGATTTAGCCCTTCTAGAAATTAGCGCTGAAGCTTCTCTTACATCATCTGCTAAGACTTTCTCATGGTCTCCTAAACCATAAAATAAGATTCTTTTTGGTTTCAAGCCATCATTTAGATGAGATGATTTATAACTAAAATCATCAATCATCAAAGTATGTAGCAAAACTTGCTCTCCTTTATTACCAGAAATTTCCCCACTCTCTATGATGTCTAAAAGGAATGGGTCAGATTTACCATAATTAAATTGCGCAGAGAAAGGAATTACTTCTCCGCTTTTATATTTTTTTATATCTGAATAAGTAAAAATAATCAGTATTTCTTGATTACCTTCAGATTTTTTTAATAAATTAAATTCCATATTTTTCCATTACTAATTTCAATTTATTCAATAAAAAAATGATACATCTTTTCAAGAAATTAATAAATTTTGAACCTTAAATTGACAAAATATTATATTAATATAAAATTTTTACTAATTTAATTTATTATTTTTCTTGGAGGAAAAAATGAAAAACGAGAAAGTAAGTGTTGGAATAGTAAGCGATGGCACCTTCTTATTGGATGGAGGCGCTGTATTTGGTTTAGTTCCAAAAACACTTTGGGAAAGAAATATGAAGCCTGACAGGAGGAATCGTGTGAGGCTAGGTTTAAATTGTATGTTAATTCGAACCTTAAATGCCAATATTCTTGTAGATACAGGAATAGGATCAAAAGAGCCTGAAATAACAAAAGAATTTTATGGCCACAGCTCAAGCAAACTTCTTACTAATCTTAGAAAGGAAGGAGTAAGCGCAAAAGATATTGATTACGTAGTGCTTACGCATTTGCATTTTGAAAAATGTGGCGGAGCTACAAAAATGGATAGAGAAGGTAATATAATTCCTTCTTTTCCAAAAGCAAAATATGTTATCCAAAAAGAAGCCTGGAATGAAGCATTTAACCCTAATGAATGGGCCGTTCCAAAATATAGCAACGCTGTAAAGCATTTAGAAGTGCTTGAAGAACGAGATCAGCTTCAGTTAATTGAGGGAAATACTGAGATTGTTCCTGGTGTTGAGGCAATAGTTCTTGATGGCCCAAGCATTGGACATATGATCGTATCTGTAAAAGCTGGAGGTGAAAGAGTTGTCTTTCTGGGGGATATAATCCCTACGCCAAATCATTTACCTTTACCATTTATAACAGCTTTTGATAGGTCTCCTGAGAAAACTCTTTTCCAAAAGAAAGAGCTGCTAGATCATTGTGAAAAGGATGGTTCTTTGATGGTTTTTTCAAGAGGATATGAAATTAACGCTGCATATTTAGAAAGAAAAAAGGGGAAAATAGAATTAAAATCAGTAGAAGTTTAGTCTGCTAAAAGGCCTAGACGAAAATTTTATTATCTTCTAGGCCTTTAATCTTTTCTTTGCTAATTTCATCTATTGGGGTTTTAGAATTTTTTCTAATCACCTTAAAATAATCTTCTGTTAGTCCAGCTGTTTTAGACTTGCCTTCCCATAATATTAATCTCTCTTTGCCAATTAATGATTTCTTAGCTACACCCGATAATTTATCTACAAGACTTAGTAAATCCTTTGATCTTTCCTTGATCACATGGTCTTGAACATGGCTTTTAGAATAAAATGCCGTTGTTCCTGGCCTTTTGGAGTAAGGAAAAATATGAACATTCGAAAGTTTCGCTTTCTCAACCACATCAATGGTTTGTAAAAATTCAGAATCTGACTCACCAGGAAACCCAACTATAACGTCAGAGGTTATAGATGCCTCAGGCATTAAATCCTTAATATTGAACACAATATCAAGGTATTCTGAAGAGGAATATCTTCTTCTCATATCCTTCAGTATTCTGTCACTCCCACTTTGAAGTGGAATATGAAAATGAGGGCAAATTCTTCCTGATCCATCATTAATCCATGTATTAATTATTTCATTATTAACTTCTTTTGGTTGAAGAGAACTTACCCTAATTCTTGGAACATCAGTTTCATTCAAAATTTTTATCAGTAGCTTATTTAAACTTGCATCACTTAAATCAAATCCATAATTTCCTAACTGAGTGCCAGTTAATACAACTTCTTTAACTCCATTTGCACTCAATTCATTAATTTGGCTTATTAAGCTTTCAGGATTAACGCTTCTCTCCCTGCCCCTAACAGAAGGAATAATGCAATATGAGCATACTTGGTCGCATCCTTCTTGAATTTTAATACTTGCTCTTGATCTACCTAATAAAGGATACCCCCCTATAGGATCTATTTTTTCTTTATTATGAATGTCTAATTTTTTTTGAACCTCATTAACTATGAATTTCTTTTCTTTGTTACCTAAAACTAAATCAACTTCATTAATTGTTTCAATATTTTTCTTATCCCTTTCTGCATAGCACCCTGTCATTACAACAAGGGCTGTAGGGTTGGTTCTTTTAGCTCTTCTAATTGCTTGTCTTGCTTTTGAGTCAGCTACATGAGTAACAGTGCATGAATTTAAAATAAAAACATCGGTATTGTTCTCATTATCTGATGAAATGGTGTGCCCTGCCGCATAAAAAGATTTAGCTATGCCTTGACTGTCTGCGATATTTAATTTGCAGCCATGAGTTTGAATTTTAACGTTTAATCTTTTCATATTAAGTTAAGGCAAAAAAATATTGAATCAATATCATTATAAGATTAAGATTATACACACTCTAGGAGGTAATGTATGTCAAAAAGAGTTGTAGTTACAGGTGTAGGTGCAATAAGCCCTGTGGGACTTGATGCTAATGAATCATGGTCATCAATAAAAAATGGAAAGTTAGGCATATCAAACATAGAAAGTTTTGATGCTAGCAATCTACAGGTAAAAATAGCCGCTGAGGTCAAGGGCTTTGATCCGGAATCTAAATTAGGTAAAAAAGACTCAAGAAGACTGGATAGATTCTCTCAATTTGCGGTAGTCGCTTCATTGGAGGCCCTAGAGCAGTCAGGAGTTGACTTGGAGAACGAAGATCCTACTAGATTTTCATCTATAATTGGAAGTGGTGTCGGAGGAATAATGACTCTTTCAGAGCAATTTGATGTTTTGCACGAAAAGGGGCCTGACAGAATATCTCCATTCTTGATACCTATGATGCTTCCAGATATGGCATCGGGTAACGTTTCAATGAAACTAGGTGCAAAGGGAATAAATTATTCTCCTGTAACCGCTTGCGCAACGGGTACTGATGCTATAGGGCAAGCTTATGATTTAATAATTAAAGGTGATATAGATATGGCCGTTGCGGGTGGATCTGAAGCTGCAATATGCCCAATTGCAGTTGCAGGATTTAATTCCGTAAAAGCACTTTCTAGTGTTTCTGATCCAGAATTAGCCTGCAGACCTTTTGATAAAGAAAGGGATGGATTTACCTTGGGAGAAGGTGCGGGTGTTCTTTTTATTGAAAGTCTTGACCACGCTACATCTAGAAATGCAAATATTTTAGCTGAAATAATAGGATATGGCGCATCAAGCGATGCACACCATATAACTCAACCTTCTATTGAAGGAGAAGGTGCAGCCAGAGCAATGAATATAGCCATTAATAATGCTGAAATTAATTATTCTGATGTAAATTATATAAATGCACACGGAACATCAACGCCATTGAATGACAAATTTGAAACAATGTCTATGAAAACCGTGTTTAAAGAAATGGCGCCTAACATACCAATAAGCTCTACAAAGTCCATGACAGGTCATCTTTTAGGCGCTGCAGGAGGTGTTGAGGCAGTGTTCTGTGTAAATTCTTTAATAGACGGTGTTGCTCCGCCAACAATTAACTATAAAACCCCAGATGAAGATTGTGACCTAGATTACATACCTAACAATTCGAGAGAACTAGATTTAAATGTAGTAATGTCTAATAACTTAGGGTTTGGCGGGCATAATGCCTCACTTGTATTCAAAAAATATTAGGACTAAGCCCTTGCTTGAGATTTTCTTTTTCTGCCAGAGGCTTTTTTAATTTTCTGGTCATTATCGCTATTATTTCCTTTAACTCTCAAGAACAATATAGATAAAATTAAAGTAATAATAAATAAAGAGAATGTGACAATATGCGCTTCTTGTATACCCAAGTTTCCTATTGAAAATTTAACATCATCCATTCTTGTAAATTGAATAATAAATCTTCCAATAGAATACATAAACATATAAATAATCCACAAGCTTCCATCCATCTTAAATTTACCTCTAGATTTAAATAAAAATAAAATTGTAAATGCATTCCAAATCATCTCATATACTACAGCTGGATGAACTGCAATATTTGGATCATTAAACAACCTTTCTGCTCCTATTCTTCCTGGAGAATTAGGATGCGAAAATACCCATCCCCACGGAAGATCAGTAGGTGTGCTCAGGTGTTCGCCATTCCAAATATCTCCAATTCGCCCAATAATATGAGCTATAGCCATAGCAGGAGCTGCATAATCAGCAATTTTTCCTACTGGGTAATTTTTAATTTTTGCAAAAATTCCTCCAGCTAAAATTCCTCCTATCATTGCCCCTAAAAATCCTATTCCACCTTGCCAAACAGCAAATATTTTGCCGGGATTTTCAAAATAATAATCAGTATTATCAAAAACATGCATTAATCGGGCTCCAATTATACCTCCCAATATTCCCCAAAGAGCAACATCATAAGCAATGTCAGTACTAATGCCATCCCTTTTGGCCCACCTAGCTACTAGAAATACAGCTACAAGAATACCAATAAAGCTCCAAAAGCCATGCCAGCTCATTGCGAATGGGCCAATATCAAACATCATGGGATTAAAAGGTATGGTAATCATGTAAATATTTTATTTAACCCAAATATCTTAGTCAATGGGCAAAATATGCTTTCAAAATAGTATAAATTTGAAATTTATTTAATTAACATTTCATGTAAATAAGAAAAAATTATGGAAAAATTTACATCTCTAATAGAAGAATTTCTAGATGCAAATACTATCGAAAAAGGTAACAGTAAAAACACTAGAAATGCCTATAAAAATGATCTTTCTCAGTTTAATTACTGGCTAAAAAGCAAACACGTATCTTATTCCCAAATTACTGAAAATCAAATTGAAAAGTATCTTATTTTTTTAGGCAAAAGAGATTACGAAAACTCAACTATTTCAAGAAAAACAGCTTGCCTTAAAGCTTTCTTTAAATTTTTACTCAAAGAGAATATATATAACAAAAATATAATGGAAAAAATTAGCAGACCTGCTAAGAATAATTTNCTCCCAAAATCATTATCTAGTAATGAAATNAATAAAATATTTAATTANCTNGAGTCAAATAAATCACAAAATAGATACAGAGANAAGGTGATTNTAGAAATTCTTTACGGNTGTGGCTTAAGAATTTCAGAACTTATTTCACTNAACACTCATGATNTTGATTTTGAGGGGTCTACAATCCAATGCACAGGCAAAGGNAATAAGCAAAGAATAATACCNACAAATAATTCATGCCTTAAGTCTGTAGATGACTATTTACAAAATGAAAGATCAAAAATAAAAATTTTATCTAGAAACCAGGCATTAATAGTTAATAAAAATGGATCCAGGATTTCTAGGCAGACTGCCTGGAATTCAGTTAAAAGTGTAATTAATCAATTAAATTTAGACCCTGATATAACACCACATACTTTTAGGCATACATTTGCTACCGATTTGCTCAAAGGAGGAGCAAATTTGAGGCAAGTACAAGAAATGCTTGGACATTCTAGTCTTTCTGCAACGCAAATATACACTATGCTAGATAATGAATGGATAAAAAAAGAATTTTTAACAGCTCACCCTAGAGCCTAGATAAAAAAAATAACACTAAAGTGTTAATATAATTATTAAATTAGTTTTTAGAGGAAATTATGCCTACAATTACTTTTGAGGGAAGACATTGCGCTGGTCTAAGAGACCCAGGTAAATTAATAGCTAAAGATCTAGGTTTTGATTACGTAGATAGAATTATGCTTGCTCAAATAGCCAAAAAAGTAGGCTCAACTGTTGAAGCAGTTGCAATGAGAAAATTAAAAAAACCAACACTTGTTGATAAATTTGCTAAAGGTGTTAATCAAATTCTAAATAACTCTAACACTGTTGGAGTAGGTGGGGATCCTTATTTTGGGCCTGGAATAGAAAATATAATGGCTAAAGATTTTCACGAGCTTGATGAAACTATCATAAGAAATCCAGAAGATGTTGATTATTCAAGAATGATTGAATCCACCAAAGAGGTTGTAAAAGACATTTCTGATCTTGGAAAAGTTCTAATAATAAGTAGAGGCGCTTCAGCAATATTGAAAGATAAAAAAAATACTCTAAGGATATTCTTCGTAGCTAGCGAACAAGATAGAATCAATAGAGTAAAAAAAATGCATAATTTAGACAGTGATCAGGATGCCTTAGATCTTATAAAACACGCTGATCACGCCCAAAATGAATATTATATGAAAGCTTTCGGACTAGAATTTGAAGATTTAAGCATATATCATGCTGTTTTAAATACATCTAATTTAACCCCTGAGGAATGCTCAAAGGTTGTATTTTCGCTAATTGAAGAAAAATTAACAATTTAAGAAGAGGAAAAATGGCTAAAAAATTTAATAGAGTTTCTGCAAAGAAAAATAAACAAAAATCAAAATCTAGGTTTAAAGACTCCATTATTTTATCTGAGAGCGCAAATACAAGTGATAACAATACCTCTGAAATAATTGCTGACCAAAACGAACTCTCGGTTGGAATCACATCACCTATTGAGCCACAAACTGCAGCATACAGTTTTTTAAGTAAAGAGATAGTTAATATAGTGATTATTACTTCTGTGTTATTAGCAGGATTGGTAGTAACATCTTTGATTGCTTAATAGATTGAAAAAAAATACTACCTCCTTAAAAGTTAATATTAGTCCTAAAAATTCTGCAAAACTTCTACCTAAATCACCTGGGGTCTACATATTTTCTAATAGAAATAAAGATGTTGTTTATGTAGGAAAAGCTAAAGATTTAAGATCTAGGGTCTCGTCGTATTTTAATTCAAAAGAAATTAGAGCAATTAGAATTAAGAAAGAAGTATCTAGCATTGACTTTATTGTTGTAGAAAATGAAGAAGATGCCCTTATTCTAGAAAATGATCTAATTAAAAAAAACAAACCCAGGCTCAATGTTAGGTTAAAAGACGATAAATCTTTCCCATTTATAAAAATAAATACTAATGAAAATTTCCCTCAATTCTTTATGACAAGAAATCAAATAAAAGACGGGTCTATTTATTTCGGGCCTTATTCAAGTGCTTCGAATGTTAGAAAAACACTTGGCCTTATAAATAAAATTTTTCCATATACAAGCTGTGAAGAGAGCTTGCCAATAAAGTTATGCTTAGAATTTCACATTAATAGAAAAAAAACAAAGTGTTCAAGCGAATCAAATAAAAAAGAGTATGCAAAAATTGTTGATCAAGCGATTTCCTTTTTAGAAGGAAATACTAAAAACGCTTTAAGTCAGTTAAAAAAATCAATGTGGGATGCTTCAGCTTTCCAAAGATATGAAAAAGCTGCATCAATTAGGGACAGTATTTCAGCTGCAGAATCTTTATTTGAAAAACAAAGTGTTATAACTTCAAAAATTACTAATATAAGTGTAGATGCCTTCGTGGTTGGTTCAAATAATATAGAAACATGGATTGATGTTATGCAAGTGAGAGAAGGTAAGCTTAGTTCGCGTGATCATTTTCAAATGGAAGTTCAAGATTTCCATAATAATAAGCAAATATTATCTTCTTTTATTCAGTCATATTATCTAGGAAATAACCACCCTCCTAAAGAAGTTATTGTGACTGAAATGCCTGATGACGATGATATTATAAAAAAATTTCTTGAGGCTAAATATCAAAGGAAAATTTCGATAAATAAGCCTCAAAAGGGCTCTAAAATGGAAATATTGAGCTTTCTTTCTAATAATTTAACTAAATGGCTTGAATATAGAGAAGGAAGAATTAATTCCAATGATAAAATTAGCGACTTGTCATTAATTGATATTCAGAAACAATTAAGTTTAGAATCTAAGCCTTTAATTATTGAGTGTTATGACATATCACACGTTCAAGGCACAAATGTCGTTGGAAGTATGGTTGTGTTTAAGAATGGAAAGCCAGATAAATCTAAATATAGAAAATTTGAAATCAAGACCTCCCAGAAAAATGATGATTATGCTGCACTTAGAGAGGTGATTACTAGGAGAATAAAAAGATTTAAAGATTCTGACTCATTGCCTAACTTAATGCTAATCGATGGTGGTAAAGGGCAGCTTTCGGTCACTCATGAAGTTTTAATTTCAAATGGTTATAAGGAAATTGAAATAGCTAGTATAGCTAAACAAAAAGAAGAAATATTCATGCCTAATATATTTGAATCAGTGGCATTAGAAAATGGTTCTTATGGTAAACATCTGATCCAGAGGGTCAGGGATGAAGCTCATAGATTTGCTATCACATACCACAGAAATAAAAGATCAAAAAAAATGATTTCATCTGAGCTTGATGCTGTTTTAGGAATAGGCCCAAAAAAGAAGAAGGCTCTAATTAACTTTTTTGGTTCAGTCAAGAATATTCGCAATGCATCATACAAAGAATTAATTCAGATAAAAGAAATAAATAAAAAAGATGCAGAAAAAATAAAAGATCTAATTAATTAATTTTATTCGAAATTTTAAGGCTATTTAGAAGTGTAATTGCCGCATTTATACCTTCATCGTTAAATGGGAAATCAATATTTATGCCTGGAGCAGAAACATTTACGTTTACCAAATTATTCTTTGGAATAGTACTATCAGTAACTAAATCAGCATCAATAAATGAATCTAATGTATTAATAATAGGATTAATTTCAGACAAGGTTTTTCTTATTACATTTTCAAATTTCAATGAAACAAATCTATCAACAGCAGTAATTTCCTCTATTGTTTGAAGAAGTGTGGTGTCGGTATGAGTAATATTAGGATAGTTTTTAAAAAGAAGAGAATAAAAGGGAATGTTAAAAATTAATTCTTTTTTAGAATCAATTAAATTATTACTATTTAACGGATTAAGTGCATTAATTCCCAATTTAGTTAATGAATAAGTATCTCTACCATCTATAATTCCCCAAATTTTGCATGAATTGATTAATTTAGAATATTGACCACCTCTGTGACTCATTTCTAATAGATGGGAGAAGGCAATACGACCGATTTTACGTGTTTTTTGCTTATTTATGACATTACATACCTCTAAACATTT
>PBNX01000010.1 GCA_002723375.1 Dehalococcoidia bacterium | reverse complement strand
TCTTCCAGATGCAGCGTCCCTTGAGTTCACCTTTCCAATTTCCCACTCGTTACGTCTAACGTTGAAATAGATATTACACGGTTACGTTTATAATGTCAACCACTTACAAAAAAAGTTCAGACCCTTAAAAATTTAAGGGTCTGATTCCGTATCAACATGAATTAAATTCACGCTGAAATTATAATAAACATTCCCCAGTGAATTTATTAAATAATTTTTTAAAGCAATATATTTAATTATTTTTTTGTATGTATATTACTTTTATGATTTTTATCAAATGGATTTTCAACTTTTTTACCAGATGCGTGTGCTAATTTACCATCCTTAGAATCTTTCTTTGTTCTTGCCCACTCTCTTTTAAGGTCAGCTGTATGTCCTCTGAAATGAGGCATTACATATCTAGCAAATAATTCTGCTGAATATTTACTCTTACTTTCACTTACCCATTCATGAGTTGTAATCATTAAACCACCTATGCCGCCAGCCTCTTTTTCTAATTTTTCTATTTCTTTAATTGCATCGTCCGGTGTTCCTATAATCCATGATCTTTTATTTATTACTGAAGAAACCGTGACATCATCTTCATGCTGATCTTTTGAGTTTTTATATTGATCTATCCCATTGTCACTAATAGTAGAAAAATATTCATGAATATCCCTATGGGCACCTGACTCTATATCATCCATAGCTTGCTTCTTAGTATCTGCCAAATATACGTAAGTTACTAACTCCCATTCATTCCTATCAACATTCTTTCCAGTTCTATCCGCTGCATTTGAAATAACATCCCATTGATTTGATAAAGGAATCGAGCTTGGGCCAGGTGGCTTGGCTAAAGACAGAGCTTTTAATCCATTGCTACCAGCAAATTCTAGTGATTTTTCAGATCCTGAACATGCAATAGCTATTGGCATTTTGGGTCTTTGATAGGATTTGAGTTGAAGTGCCATATCTTTTATGGACCAATATTTTCCTTTGTAAGATATTGGATCATCATTTTCAAGAAGCAAAGAAATTATTTCCAGTGATTCTTCCATCATTGGCTGTAAGTCATTATATGGAATTTGATATAATTTTACGTCTGTAGGTAGACTGCATCTGCCAATTCCAAATAATGTTCTGCCTTCAGTTAAGTGATCCAGGAAAGTTATTCTTTCTGCCACATTAAATGGGTGATGAAAAGGCAAACTTATCATAGAGGTTCCTAATTTTATTTTGGATGTTCTTTGGCTAGCTGCAGCAAGAAACATCTCTGGGGATGGAATAGTTTCCCATGCAGCCGAATGATGTTCTCCTACCCAAAATTCATCAAAGCCTAAATCTTCTGCATAACTAATAAGATCAAGATCTCTTTTGTAAGCAAGAGAAGGGTTTTCAGAAGGCGTATGCAATGGCATCATAAACAATGAAAAATCCATAAGCCTCCCTATCTAATTATTTTTATAAATTAATAATAACTTAAAGTAGATTGTCCTAAAAGTTTGTAATAATGTTAAGTTATCTTGCAGTATAGCCACCATCTACTGGCAGGTTAACCCCTGTAATGAATGATGCATCATCAGAACATAGAAATAATGCAGCATTAGCAATTTCTTTTAGTTCAGCTAATCGCCCCATAGGATGAAGAGATTTCATGTGATCTAAAATTTTCTCATCTTTAAATAATTGTTCAGTAAGCTTCGTTTTAGCATACCCTGGGCACAATGAATTAACTCTAATATTAGATTTTGCATAACCTACCGCCATATCTCTAGTCAATTGAACAACACCACCTTTAGAGTGAGCATAAGAACTTAGGCCCGAGCTAATTTTTTGATCATAGCCTACCAATCCTATAATTGATGCTATGTTTAGTATTGCCCCTCCTCCATTTTCTTTCATTTTTTCTACCACAAAATGAGACATTAAGAATGAACCTTTAAGATTTACATCTATTACCCAATCCCATATTTGTTCAAAATCATATCCTTTAGGAGCATTTCTTGGGTTAACGCCTGCGCTATTAATTAAAATGTCCACAGAACCTAAAGATTTTATCGAAAAATTAACTAGATCTTTGGTTTCTTTTTTTGAGGAAACATCACATTTATATGTTAAAGACTCATTGACTCGACTTAAAGTTTCTTTTGTCTTGCTTAAATCTTCTTCGTTGATATCTGCAAGAACAATTTTTGCCCCTTCTTTATTAAATAGTTGAGCGCAAGCTTTGCCGATGCCAGACCCGGCCCCAGTTATTATTGCTGATTTATCGTTTAATCTCATAAGAAAACTTTTTTATTATTTTGTACTATAGTTTAATAATCCCTAAAGGATCAAGGATTAAATTATGGATAATGAATCAATACTTAATAATATTAAATCAGATATTCAAAGCCCTAATCCTGACGCAATTATAATAGGTGCAGGATTTTCAGGCTTATATCAATTGCATTCCCTGCGTAATTTAGGACTTTCTGTAAAAGTAATTGAGGCAGGCAGCGGGGTTGGCGGCACATGGTTTTGGAATAGATACCCTGGTGCCAGATGTGATTCAGAGAGCTTTACTTATTCTTATACATTTAGCAAAGATTTATTTGAAGAATGGGAGTGGTCTGAAAGATATCCAGGTTATGCAGAGGTAGTTAAATACCTAAATCATGTAGCTGATAAATTTAGCCTGAAAAAAGATATTTTATTTGATAAAAGAGTTATTTCAGCTCATTACAATGAAAATATTAATAAGTGGCAAGTTAAAACTGACTCTCTAGAAGAATTTGAATGCAAATATCTTATAACAGCAGTTGGTTGTCTATCTTCAAAAAATATACCTAATTTTGATGGATTGGATAGCTTTTTAGGTGAAAGTTATCATACAGGTGATTGGCCAAATGAAGAAGTAGATTTTTCCGACAAGAGGGTAGGACAGATAGGAACAGGATCAACCGGGATACAGTCAGCTCCTGAGATAGCTGAAAAAGCAAAACACCTTACTATATTTCAGCGTTCAGCCAATTTTAGTGTGCCTGCAAGTAATCATCCATTAAGCTCAGAATTTAAAAAATATATTAAAGAAAATTTTGAAGAAATAAAAAATACTATCCAATCCAATACCAATGGGCATTTTTTTAAATTTTCTGAACAAAAAATATTTGATACAAGCGAAGAAGAGCGTGAAAAAATATTTGAAAATGCTTGGCTTAATGGGGGCTTAGGCTTTAGGGCCTGCTTTAATGATATTGCGTTTGATAAAAAGGCTAATGATCTCGCATCGGATTTTATAAAAAGAAAAATTCGTAAAATAGTGAAAGACCCCCAAAAAGCTAAAATTTTAACTGATATTGATCATGCTTTTGCTTCGAAAAGACCCCCTATTGATACAAATTATTTTGAAACTTTTAATAAAGACAATGTTTCTTTAGTTGATCTTAAATTATCTCCAATTGAATCTATAACTCCTCAAGGAGTGAAGACAAAAAATAAAGAATATGAACTAGATATATTGGTATATGCAACAGGTTTCGATGCAATGACTGGCCCTCTTTTAAATATAGATATAAGAGGTCGGCAAAACTTAAAATTAAAAGACGTTTGGAGTGAAGGTCCGAAAACTTTCTTAGGGATACAAGTTTCAGGATTCCCAAATTTATTTACAATTACTGGCCCAGGAAGCCCTTCGGTTTTATGTAATATGATTGTGCCAATAGAGCAACACGTGGAATGGATTAATGATTGCATATCTTATATGGAAAAAAATAATATTGATCATGTTGAAGCTACTAAAGGATCTATGGATTATTGGACAAAGCATGTTAATGATGTTGCAAATGAAACATTATTTATTCATGCTAAAAAATCTTGGTATTATGGTGCAAATATACCTGGTAAGCCAAGAGGATTCATGCCTTATGCAGGAGGAATGGCTAGATATAAAGCTATTTGTAATTATGTCGCAAATCAAAATTACTTAGGTTTTAAGTTTAGTAATTCTGACAAAGAAGAAACATTTGTTCCTTCTAAAATATCGGTTGATATATTAATAAAAGATTTAATGACTAAAAAAAATAACTTGAACAAAAAGGAGTAATTATGAGATTTGGATTGGCAGGAATAAATCACGAAACAAATACATTCCATAGCATACCAACTAAATATGAAAACTTTGAAAAAAGCGGAATGCTTCTCAGAGGGAAAGAAATAGAAAAACTTTATGACTCTCCTTCAACAATTGGCGGTTTTTATAAGGCTTCTCAAGATTTTGATTTTGAGTTAATACCTCTTATGTTTGCGACTACTGGCCCTCTTGGCACTATAACGTCTGAAACATTTGAAAAATTAATTTCAGAAATATTAGAAATGATTGAAGAAAAAGGTCCTTTTGACGCAGTTCTTTTGAACCTTCATGGTGCTGCAGTTTCAGAAGAATTTCATGACATGGACGGCGAGATTACAAGAAGGGTAAGAGATCTAATAGGTCCTGAGGTACCTTTTGGGATTAATCTTGATATGCATGCAAATGTTTCGGAGCAAATGATATTGAATACAGATATTACTAACGTATACCAGACAACACCTCATTTGGATGCAGATGAAACAGGTTATAAATGTGCAGAACTTGTATATAAAACTGTGCAAAAGGAAATCTTCCCGACTCAATCAATTGAAACCCCTCCTATGACAATAAACATAGTAAATCACAATACTAATCAGGAACCGATGAAATCAATTCTTGCAGAATCAAGAAAACTATATTCTGACGATGAAGTTCTTTCTGTAAGTGTTGCTGAAGGATATCCATATTCTGATATAAAAAAAATGGGAATGTCATTCGTTGTAATTACCAACAATAATATGAATAAGGCAAAAGAATATTCAAAAAAAATAGCAAAATATGCTTGGAGTAAAAGATTTGAAATGGATTCTCAAGCTCCATCAATAGAAGAGGGCTTAAGGGAAGCAGTATCAATTAGAGAAAAACCAGTAGTTTTAATGGATTCTGGAGATAATATAGGTGCAGGATCTTCAGCCGATTCTACTCACATACTTCACAAGGCCAGAGAAATAGGTGTTAGCGGTATTCTTCAAACTCTATATGACCCTGAAGCTGTTGAAAAATGTATGAATAGAATTGGGTCCATGATTACTATAAAAGTGGGAGGGAAAAGCGACTCATTGCATGGTGACCCCATAGAGATATCGGGAACAGTAAAAAAATATTTTGAAGGAGAATTTGAAGATCATGGAAGAACGCATGGAGGAACTAAATATTTTGATGCAGGCGATACAGTAGTTATCGAAACTGAAGATGAAAATACCTTGATATTAACTAGCAAGAGAGTGGGGAATACTAGTATTGAACTCTATTATTCTCTAGGGTTGAATCCTATAAACTATCCAATTATAGTGGCCAAAGGAGTTCAATCTCCAAGACCAGCTTTTGAACCAATAGCTTCAAAAATAATTGCTTTGGACTCCCCGGGAGTTACAGCATCTGGACTTCATAATTTTAATTTTGAAAACAGAATAAAACCAATGTTTCCTTTCGAAAAAGAGGATGCTTTATATGATTAAATTTTCTTTTTGTTTAATTTAAGCTCAAGCGATTCTAGTCTTTCTGATATGGGAGGATGAGAATAATGATATTTACTATATAGTGAGTCAGGAGTTAAATTAGATGAATTATCTTTTGCGAGTTTTATTAGGCCAGAAATTAAGTACTTAGCGTTAGTGTGCTTAATAGAAAAATCATCAGCTTCAAACTCCCTTTTTCTACTTAAATAAGAAAAAATTGGTCTCATAAAAAAAATATAATAACTAGATACAATATAAAATAAGAAAATTTTTGAATATATTGTTAATTCATTAAGCCCGTGACCTACAAAAAAGTTATTTGAATTATAAGTTAAACCGAGTATATAAAAACTAAAAAAACTTAATATTGTAGAAGCAACAAGCCCTTTTTTAATGTGGCCTAATTTTGCATGTCCAAGTTCATGAGCAAGAATAGCTTCCATTTCGTTAGGAGTTATAGCATCCAGAAGGGTATCAAAAAAAACTATTCTTTTATTTTTACCAAAACCAGTAAAAAATGCATTGCCATGNGTGCTTCTTAAACTTGCATTCATTACCATAAGAGCNTTNGCCTCAAACTNAACTTTTTTTAATAATTTTTCAATNGGTTTTTTAAATTTTTCATCAGTAAGTGGTTTAAATTTATTAAATAAAGGAGCAATTAAAGTTGGNTATAGNAAAAATAAAATTATTTGAAACATAAAAATTGATATAAAAGAATATAGCCACCAATAAGAACCTAAATTTTCAACAATTATTACAATTAAAGAAAATATAATTGATATTAATATAATTGATAGGGCTAAGCTTTTAAAAAAATCCAACACAAAAGTTTTCTTTGTTGTTTTGTTGAATCCATATTTTGCCTCTATTTTAAAAGTTGAGTAAATAGCAAAAGGAATTTCTATTATCTCTGAAATAATAATGAATATTATACCAAGTAAAACTGCACCTAATGAATTTATATCAGTTAGGTTTAATATTAAATTAGTAAAAAAGTTTATTAATCCTCCAAAAGTTAATAATAATATAAAAATTAAACTCGAAATAGAAGATATAAATTGGAATTTTAATTTTGAAATATTGTAGTTATTAGTAAGTATATATTCATCTTTAGTTATAATATTTTCAAATCTTTTGGGTACAACTTTAATATTTTTTTTTATAAATAAAATATTTCTGTAAATTAAATAATTTTCTACTATTAATTTAGTGAATATCAGAGATAAAAATATAAAAGTAAAATTTAAGGTATTTAAAATTTCCATAAAATTTTGAGATAGAAAAATTATTTTTGAAGGTTAAGATAAAGAATCCCAATCTTTTAAACCATTAAGATAATAATTTCAAATCTAATTAGTTTTGTTTAATTTTATCATTTATATAAAGAAGGCAATAGATCTAAAATATGACTTTGACGATAAAATTATTTGAAGGTATTGTAAACATATGATCGACTTTGGTTATTGTCTACCTATTTTTTCTGGAAGCCAAGACAAAATGGCTAGAACCCCTATGCTTAATTCTATTGATGATTTGGAGTCAAATATTGTCTCATCAGTTGAAAATTTGAATTTTAATTCCCTGTGGGTTGCAGATCACTTGAGTATGCCGAATTCAAATTCAATATTAGAAGGATGGACAACAATTAGTTGGGTAGCAGGAATTACAAAAAAAATTAAGCTAGGCAACATTCATTTTAACAATCTTTTAAGAGAACCTCCCTATACAGCAAAGATAATTTCCTCTTTAGATGTATTATCAAAAGGAAGAATGAATCTTTTTTTTGATGGGGGGCATCCCGGAACAAAGAATGAAGTAACTACTTTTGGGTTTAATTTTCTAAATGATTCAGAGAGAATTGAGATGCTTGAGGAATCAATATGTTTAATTAAATCACTTTGGAAGTCACCCACAAAAAACTTTAAAGGAAAATATTATTTTGTTGATGATATATTTTTTAATCCTTTGCCATACAGAGATAGAGATATTCCAATTTGGATAGGAACACTTACGCCTTCTAGTTCAACAAATGAGTGGAATGAAAGAATTTCTCAGACAGTTGCAAAATTTGGTGATTGGTGGAATCTTACTCCAATTGGAATTGAGTCATATAAAATTGCAAACCAAGAAATGCGCAATGTATTTAAAAAAGAAAATAGAGACTTTGAATCAATAAAAAAATCAGTTGAATTAGAAATATTAATTGCGCAAGATGAAAAAGAACTAGCTTCATTAAAAGAAAAAATTAGACTAAATAATAATCAAGAAAAATTTTTTGGTAATTGGGATGAATGGAGTAAAACAAATCTTTTAGGAACGCCTGAGCAAATCTCTGAAAAAATATCTGAATATACTGATCTGGGAGTAGAAAATTTTATGCTGTGGTTTTTAGATAGTCCGTCATTAAATGGCGCAGAGATATTTAGTGAAGAAATAATTAAAAAATTTAATTAGTATTTATAAACCTTTTCGATTTGAAATAGTAAAATCTGATAAGTTGTATTTTGTTTTATGGCCCGAAAAGAATCTTTCTAATTCGTCTATCATTATACTAGTAAATCTTGGTTGGCATCTCTCTGTAACCCCTGCTATATGAGGAGATAAGAAAACATTTTCCATTTTTCTTATTGTAGAGTCTATTGGGACAGGCTCTGGGTCGAATACATCAAGAGAGGCAATAATATCATTTTTACTTAACCTTTTAATCAAGGCGTCTGTTTGAATTATAGCTCCTCTTGAAACATTTACTAAAATCGATCCGGGTTTAATTAGATTTAATTCTTTTTCTCCTATCATTCCAGTAGTCTTTGGGGTTAATGGAGCAAGACAAATAATTACCTCCATATTAGACATAATGTATTCAAGGCTTGTTTGAGTAAATTGATAAATATCTGCAACATCCCTATTTAAATAAGGATCATAAACATAATTTTCTGTATTAAAGGGATTCAAGAAGCTTAATAATCTTCTGCCTATATGGCCGCAACCAATCAACCCCACTTTTCTTTCCCAAAGTTCACCCATAATAAATCCCGGATCATTAGTTCTGTCATTATCTGGAAAAGAAATTTCGCCATTAATCATTTTTCTAAAATGATATCCGGCATTTTTTAATCCAATAATTGATAAAGCTAAAGCCCACTCAGCTACTGGATATGAAGACCCATGAGTAGTATCTACTACATTTAGATTTTTTTTAAAGGATGATTCGAGATCAATTCTTTGAGAAAATCTATCTCCTTCAAGTTCACCGATAAATTTTAGATTTTTAGCGGATTCTAAAACTTCATGGTCAACCAAAGGGGAACCATGGGATACAATTAAGGCATCTAAATCCTTACAGAAATTAACAAATCTTTCTTTTACCTTTTTATCTGTATCAGGAGATTCATCCCAGCTTGAGTCTTCATCAAATTGCTCCCACTTAAAATTAAAATTTTTTTCAATTCTAATTAAATTTTCTTTGGTTAAATAGTTGTCTCTAACATTTTGATTAGAAGCAAGACCTATTTTTGGTTTTCTTTGATTCATTTTTTCTCCTTAATTAAGAGTTATTTCTACTTATATTTGCTTCCTTGAATGCATTATCCAGAATTCTATAAGAATTCTTTGCAGTATCTAATGGGTTATATTGCGGATTTGCTTGTACTTGAAAACTTATCTCAATAGTTATGAATCCGTCATAATTATTTTCATTCATAAGTTTTAAATAATTTACATAATCAAAATCTCCTTCTCCTGGTGCAACATAAGACCAGTCAGGCACTATACCTTTTTCATCTTTTACATCACACATCACAGAATAGGGGAGCACCTTTTCTATAGATTCTTTAACATCAATTCCCTGTACATTAAAGTGACTTATATCAAAGTTTGCTCTTACAGAGTCCATATTTATTTTTTTAATAATTTCTACAAGTTGATCAGGTTTTTCTACTGCTTGATCAACATGAGGCTCTAATGCAATTGTTACTCCTTTTGATTTGGCTATTAATCCCAATTCGCTAATTCTATTAACAAATTCATCTGATTTTTTTAAATCTTCTAATTCGCCAATTTTCCCTCCAATACCCGTAATTACATATTCAGTGCCCCAATCGTTTGCTAAATCTAAAGATTCTTTAACAAAATTAATGTTTTTGTTTAATGTTTCTTTATTATCCTCCATTAAATTTGTAAAACTCATCACAGAAATTATTGGTATTGAATGATTTTTGGATAAATTTAATATCCTTTTTCTTTCATTTTTATCAAGACTATCTAAAGCTGTAGTAAATTGTGGCAGTGTTGCAATTGTTATTCCATCATAGCCAGTTTCTGATAGAAATTTTAATGATGTGTCAATTGGAATTTTCGGCATAGCCCAAGTGCTAAATCCTAATTTCATTACTCCTCCTTAATCTATATTAGATAATTTTTTTATACTTAAAGCTGTGGCAGCTATATCTGGTTCGTTTAAACCTAATGACATTGTTGTATCGACAACTGACGAACTAGCCTTAGTTACAGGTAATTCAAGCCCAAGTTGATCAGTTAATTCTTTTATAATTCCTAGATCTTTAACTAAATTTCTAAGAGGAGCAGGAGAATTTTCAAATTCCTTTTCAACTGTTATTGGGCCATTCCTTTCAATCATCATGCTCTTGCCCCAGCTGGTATTCAAAATATCAATTGCTGATTCTAGATTTACTCCTGCCTGTTCCGCAAGAACGAAAGCCTCAGCCGCTGCTACAGTATTTGTACTTACTAAAAGTTGATTAACAAGTTTCATTGCAGTGCCTGCTCCGCTAGGACCCATATGAGAAATTTTCTTTCCCATCATACTAAATGCATTTTCAGCTATCTTAAATGAATCAAGATTTCCACCTACCATAATTGTAAGTGTTCCATCTGCGGCTCCCCCAGGTCCTCCGCTTATTGGAGCATCCAAAAAATTTATTCCTTTTTTGCTAGCAAATTCAAAACAATCTTGAGATGTTTTTACATCTACTGTACTGTGATCAACTAAAATTTGATTTGAATTGGCATAATCACATATACCGCCAGAATTCATAAATAATTCTCTTGAAGTTTCAACATTTGGCAAACAAGTCAATAATATATCTACTGAAGTAGTAATTTCTTCTAAAGAAGAGCAACCTACTGCACCCTTGTCAGCCATTTTAGCTATTTTTTCTGGTGTTCTTGTATAAACAAATAAGTTTGATTTATCATCAATTTTTTCTAGTATATTATTTGCCATACCACTACCCATATTACCTAATCCTATAAAGCCTATTTTCATTTTAATTCTCCTTTTTTATATTTTTTATAGTAACTTAAACAAAATTAATTTATTAGTATTTTATTCTTCTTTTGGTATTTGAAAGGTATTTAAATATTCAACTATCGAAGCCTTGTCATATGCTGAAAGTTGTTGATATCTAACTCTGCTTTCTTCGGCATCTCCTCCGTGCATTAATATGGCCTCAGAAATTAGAGTGGCTCTTCCATGATGCAAAAAGGGAGGTTCGCTTGCAAACCCCCAAAGCTTTCTTGTCATCCATTGATCTGTATCGATTTTTCCTCTGCTAGACAATTGCTTTACTTTTTCATTGTTAAGATTTTCTCCCATACTATGTCTCCTCAAGTCAGAAAATAAAGGAACAAGATAGTTTCCATTAGAATCTCTCTCAAGATTTGGGAAAAATTTACCTAAATCAACACTAATTCCAGCTGTATCGTCTGGAGATAAATGATTTTTAGGATTAAAAGGGCTAGGATCAGTGAAATTTAAACTTTTTAAAGGCAGAGATTCTACATGACAAGAATTGCATCCAATATCTTTAAACAAAGCATCTCCATTTTTTACAGCTTTTTTTTCTTCGTCACTTTCAGGCAAAATTCTAACTGGTATTTTTAATGTTGCTTGAAATAATGTAACAGCAGTAATATCTCCAGATGATAATTCATTTTCAACTCCATCCCCATCATAATCATTCATATCAGAAAGCACATCCATAGCTTTATGAACATCTTCTTTATCTAAAAATCTTTCTGAAGACTGCATTCCATGATGATGATTCATTGCGTTATTTGTAAAAACTCTTAAAGAAATAACTACGCCTTTTTGAGTAAATGGCTTAATAATTAAATCTCTATCAACACCTTCAATTTCGGACGTATCAATAGTTCCATTTGGCCTTGCAGTTAAAAAACCAAAATCAACCCCTTTTGTAGATAAAAGAATTCGAACGTCTCTTGATTCCTTTATAGCTAGTGCTTCAGCAGTAGCCCTCTGAGCAATAAGGTCTTTAGTCATTTCTCTAGCAAGTAATTCAACTAAACCTGAACCGAACATTCCTGTAGTATTTCTTTCATTGCCAACCTCACTTATCTTAATATCTTTATCAATACTCTCAGTATCAAAATCTAAAAATGGAGATTTTTCTGCAGATGAAAAAACGTTAGTAACATTACTCCCTCCGCCACCAACAATTGGCATGTTGTGACAATCAGAGCATGCTTGACTTTCAGGCCCCGATATTCTGTTAAAATTTTCAGGAAATATTTTTTTATTTTTTCTTCTAGTTCTATCTCCTGAACTTAAAGGCCTACCGAAACCGTCAAGGGAATTAAATCTTGCTGTAAATAAGCTTTCGCCGTGTTTAATCACATCTTCAATTGAAATGTTACCTTCTTCTATATCAGATTGAATTAAATGAGTTTTAACTGCAGGTTCATCTCCGATGAATACCTTAGAATTAGAAGTATTTTTACAAGAAAATATAAATGCTATTAGTAAAATTAAAAGAAGAATTTCTTTCATAATAAACAAACAATCCTATTAAAATAATATTTATTTTTTCTTTGTAAAATAAGCAGATATATCTTCATTTGCACAGATTTTCTTTTTTTCTGCTACCTTGCAGCTTACTATTTGTTTTTTATTAAACTCATATATTTTTCTATCAGATTCTAGAGACTCATTTTGGTTGCAAAATGCACAAATGCACCCATTAATTATTCGGGATTCAAGTGTGATATCGCCAGAGGTTTTTGACCATTTTTGATCAGGATCTGGCCTTGGAACACAGTCTGTAAGTAATTGAGTATATGGATGAACGGGCTTATTTATAACATTTTCTACGTCACCTGCTTCAACTACTTGACCTTTATATAAAACTATTATGTTATCCGCTACTTGGTAAGCTGTTGTTAAATCATGAGTAATATATACAACAGAAATATTATGAATTTCTCTAAGTTGTTTGATTTCTTCTAATATTGTTGCTCTTAATGAGGCGTCAACCATTGATACTGGCTCATCTGCGATGATAATTCTGGGTCTTAATAGGAAAGCACGAGCCACCATTATTCTCTGTCTTTGGCCTCCGCTCAACTGATGAGGATATCTTCCAAGAGTTTCGTCAGGCCTTAATCCTACTTCTTCTAAAGCAGAAATTATCATTTTATCAATATCAGATTTGTTTTCAGCTAGGCCAAATTTTTTTATGGGTGTTGTTAAAACATGATCAACTTTATAGAAGGGGTTATAGACTTCAAAAGGATCTTGAAAAATAGTCTGAACTTCCTTTTTAAAATTTAGAATATCTTCTGAGTTCATTTGATCAATATCTTTATCTCTATAACGAAGAGACCCTGAACTCTTATCTAAAATTCCTGCAATAACTCTTGCAAATGTTGTTTTGCCGCTACCACTTTCTCCTGCAATTGCTGTAATTGAAGGAGAGTCATCACTTACAGAGAATGAAATAGGCTTGAGAGCCAAATTTCTTTTTTTTATGAAAGTTCCGCTTATATATTCTTTACTGACTTGCTTAGCTTCTAATAATGATCCCAATTTATTTCCTTGTTCTTTTTGTTGTCGCTTTTTTTCTTAATCCGTAATCAATACATGTAGGGCATTTTTGTATAAAGTGTCCTGCAGTAACTTTCACCCAAGGAACTTCTTTAGTATTTTTTTTGCCAATTCTCAGGCAAAAACTACAACCATCTGCGAGGTTTAATAAAGAAGGGGGTATTCCTGGAATACCAATTAGATCTCTCTTTCCTGAAGTATCAGGCAGACTATCAATTAGAAGTCTTGTGTAAGGATGTTGAGGATTCTTAAAAATATCAGAAACTGAACCAAATTCAACCATTTTTCCTGCATACATAATGCCAATTTTATCTGCAAACTGAGCCATTAACCCCATATCATGACCAATAAGAATGCACGCTGCACCTAACTGTTCTTGAACTTCATAAAGAGTTTCCATGACTTGTCTTTGAACAATAACATCTAATGCACTTGTAGGCTCATCAGCAATTATTACTTTTGGTTTCATTGATATAGAAATTGCAATGCATACTCGCTGTTTCATACCACCACTTAATTCATGAGGATAAAGTTTTAAAACATCTTTAGACAAGCCAACACTCTCCATTAATTCGGATAAAAATTTTTCTTGTTTATCTCTTAATTTAACTCCATGGTCAGTTAAAGCATCTATAACTTGAGGCTTTATTTTTTTAACTGGATTTAAGGAATTCATAGCTCCTTGAGGAATCATAGAAATGTTGTTTAGTCTAGTTTTTCTCATCTCTTCTTCATTCAAATCAACTATATTAATTGAGTCAACAATAATATCCCCTGATTCTATGTTTGCGGGATATTTATGTGCTTTCATTAATGCAAGAGCAATAGTTGATTTGCCAGATCCAGATTCACCGACCAACCCCATCCTCTCACCTGGTTCTAAAGAAAACGAAACATCTTCTACGGCCTTAACAGGGCCTTGAGAAGTATGGTAATAAACTTTTAAATTTTTAATATCTAAAATAGGCTGCATCAAATTTTATCCTTAAGTCTTGGATTTGCAATTTGGTCAAGCCCTGCAGTAATTAAAAATAAACTTAAAAATAATAAAATCATTACTACCACAGGAGGCATGAACCACCACCAAAGTTCTCGAATCAAAGCCCCATAATGCAGAGCCCAATAAATGGTTAAGCCTATAGATGGTTCATTTTGAGGGCCAAGCCCTAATGCAGATAAACCTAAAGATGCAAGCACAGCTCCTGCGGTTGCACCTGTCAGGCTTGCTGCGATAAATGGCAAAAGATTAGGTAGCATCTCCTTAAAAATTATTTCAAAGTCATTTACGCCATTAAGTTTAGCTACTTGAACATATGCCCTTTCTCTCATAGTTAAAACCTGGGCTCTAGTCACTCTACATGCGCCCATCCATCCGAAAGTAGCAATAACAAATCCAAGTAAAGTAGTACTTACTATATCGAGAAGGGAAGCTATTACTATTAATATTAGAAGACCTGGAATAGTCATGAATACATCTGAAAGAAGTCTAATTAAAACATCTATTTTTCCTCCGAAATAGCCTCCAACAAAACCAAAAATAGTACCTATACCTACGCCTACAAATGCAGCGATTAAACCTATCTTTAAAGTTTGAGGCGTACCTAATAATAAATCTGAAAGAACATCTCTGCCTTGTTGGTCAGTTCCAAGCCAATGCTCCCAAGAAGGGGGTTGTGATGGATATCCAGCTCCTACATCCGCCATTTCTGGGTCGATAAACCATCCGCCTACTACTCCGAAAAGACTGACAAATAAAAATAAAATTATTCCAGTTGTTAAAAGCCTACTATTAAGAATTGTGCTTAATAATAATTTTGATTTATCCATTTTCTCCGCCTTCTAAGTTAATCCTTGGATCTACAAGTGGGTAAACTAAATCAATTAGGAATAGTGAGAAGCCTAATGAAACTATAATAAATAAAATAATACCTTGCAGAAGAAAATAATCATTTGAAGTTATAGCTCTGTAAAGCAAATTACCCAACCCAGGGTATGCAAAAATAACCTCTACAAGCACCGACCCAGCAAGAATAGTTCCTAAACTAATAGCTAACCCAGTTACTTGAGGAAGCATTGCATTTCTAACACCATAGGAAAGAAAAACTCTCCAATCCTTTAAACCTTTATATTCAGCAAATTTCATATAATCTTCACCCATTGTGGTAATCATCATTCCTCTCATGCCCAGTCCCCAAAAGCCAATTGATGTTAGAACTATTGAAGCTGCAGGCATAATTGCATGCCACATAACACTTGTTATCATCTCTAATGTCCAGCCTGGTTTTACTCCAAACCCAAAAGCTCCTGCAGTAGGCAAAACCCCCCAATTAATAGCAAATAAATAGATGAAAACAATTCCTAATAAATAATAAGGTATAGCTGAAAGGGTCATTAATAAGGGAACAAAATACTTAACAAAATTTCCCGTTTTGGGCCATGCAAGCAATGCCCCAAATACAGTCCCTACGACAAACGCAATTAAGGTTGCCACGGACAAAAGTCCAATAGTCCATGGAACAGCTCGCATTATTTCATTTATTACGGGTGTTCTATCAGCAATCGTCCAGCCAAAGTCTAGATGAAAAATATCATTCCAATAGTTCAGGTATTGTTCACCTACAGATTTATCCAGACCGTATTTGGCTTCATAAATTGCAGTGAGTTCTTTGATTTTTGAAACGTTTACTCCTCCTTGAGCAGCAAGCTGATAAAGACGTTCTTCGATAGGGTTTGTGTCTCTTAATCTAGGGATAATAAAATTTATTGTTACAGCTACAAATATAACTGCCAAGAATAATAGAAACCTCTTTATAACATAATCCCAAGACATAAATTTACCAAATAAAATTGAATAAGATTTATTGAATGTTAACAAAATTATTATTTTTTAAAAGTGTTAATTTTATTTTGAGTTGGGACAAATTAAACTAATAATAAAATTGCATTTAACATGCTTTTTTAAAGAGTTAATATGTAATAAAACTTTAAAATGTTATTATTTTTTACTAAATTAATATGTAAACTTTAAATTTTAACTTTAATTTATATATTTATCTTAGGTAATTAAAAAAATAACATGTAAATAATTTATGAAATACTTTTTTTATCTTAATTTTTTTTTGTGTATACTTTTTTTGTAAACTAAAATAAATAAATTAATAAATAATTTCATACAACGTTTTCAGGGTGTTGTTTATTTTATTTCACCCGATTAAGTGTTGTTGAAAGGAGAGATAATCTATGAAACGAAGTATTTATCTTATAATGCTTTCTTTGATTATTTCAGCTTCATTAGCTTGTGCTGGTGAGACAGTAACTGAAACAATTGTTGAAGAAAAAATTGTTGAGGTTCCTGTTGACAGAGAAGTTATAAAAGAAGTTGAAGTAGAGGTTGAGAAAGTTGTTACAAAGGAAAAAATCGTTGAGAAAATCGTTCCTCCCCCAGACTATAAGCCTGGTAACAGAGGTGATGTTGCAAGAGATGACACTCTTATAATTACAGGTTTCGGACCTGGAGCAACTCAATGGGAAGGTTTCGATAATCTTAACCCTTATTCACTTGGTGGATTGGGAAGAGTAAGAGGTATTCTTAATAAAACAATTTACGAATACATGTATTACTACAACCACAATACCGGTGAGCAAATTCCATGGTTAGCAACTAGCTATGATACTCATGCAGATGGTATGGGTGTTGATGTAACTCTAAGAGATGGAATTGAATGGTCTGATGGAGTTGCATTTACGTGTGATGACGTTAAGTACACTATTGAATTACTTAGAGATACCGAAGAACTTGTTTTTGCAAGTGATATGAATGAATGGGTTAAAGATGTTGATTGTAAAGATGATCATAACTTTACAATTAATTTAAATAAGCCAAATGTAAGATTTTTCTACTTCTATTTCGTAGAAAACTCTGAAATTCACATTCAGATACTTCCTAAGCATGTTTGGGAAAAAGAAGATCCTTTAGAGTTTAATAACTGGGATCCTGACAAAGGATATCCTGTAGGAACAGGTCCATACGTTGCTGTAGAAGCTTCTGCACAGGGCCAAATTTTTGATAGGAATGATGCTTGGTGGGCATCCAAAGTTGGATTCTCTCATCAGCCTGTTCCTTTGAGAATAGCTTACATACCACCGGGAAGTGCTGATACTGCAGCTGCACGAACTATCAATAATGAGTTCGATGTTGCTTCAATTATGCAGCCTGGTGTTTTCTTGGCAGCAAAGTCTAAGAACCCTAATGTAAAGAGTTGGGCTGTAGAGGGCCCTTCTTGGGGTGCTGCAGACGCTTGTCTTTACACATTGGGTCTTAACACTCAATGGGGTGCTATGTCAGATGTAAATGTAAGAAGAGCTATTAACAGAACAGTTGATAGAGAAAAACTTGTTATGCTTGCATATGAAAGTTCTACTGTAGCAAGAGGAATACCTTACTCTACTTATGGTGGATTACTTGCATACGAGCAAAAGCAAGCTGATTTAATTGCAAAATACGACCCGACTAAACATGACCTTGCTGAAGCAGCTGATCATATGGCTCTATCAGGATGGACTAAAGACGGAGATGGAATGTACACCAAGGATGGTGCTAAATTCACTTTTGATCTTCATGTTCCAGGTTGGTTAAAGCCAATGGGTCCAGTATTAGAAAAGCAATTTAAAGATGGTGGATTTGATACAACTTTCGTACTACACGATCCAGACAACGCGCCTATGTTTGATAAAGTTCGAACAGGTAACGCAGATGCTTGGGTGGTAGTACATTGTGGAAGTAGTAATGAACCTTGGGGAACACTGCAACACTACCACAGTAAGTTCGCCGCTCCTTCCCAAGGAGAAATGAACTCATATATCTGGGGTAATAGTCATTACAATAATCCGGATTATGATGCAATAATTGATCAGATGGACGCCGTACCAGGTGATCCAAATAGTGCTGAATATATGGCATTGGCTGATCAGGCTCTGGAATACTTTTTGAAAGATATTACGGAAGTAACTCTAGCTGAGGAAAGGCATGTTGTTACTTTCAATGATACTTATTGGAAAGGCATGATGAGCGCTAATGACCCATATGTTGCCCCTTATAGTTTATGGGCAGCATTTATTCAGGTTGTTCTGAACGTTAGTAAGGCTCAATAGTTCGACTCTACTTCATATTGAATAAGAGGGCTGGGTAGCCAGCCCTCTTATTTTTATGTATAAATTAAATTCGCTGAACGAAAGGTGGTAATCATGACTCTAAGTTTAGGTATAGTTGGTTGCGGGGGAATGGGATTCCGTCATATGGAAGGAATATCCGAATTAATGAGACATAGCGATGTTGCTCGACTTACAACTATTTGTGATTTACATGAATCTGCAGCTAACCATGTAGCAGATATAGCTGAAAAAAATAATGGATTTAGACCTAAAATCTATACGGATTTTGACTCAATGATTAATGATTCAGGAATAGATATATTAGATATAGTAACTGACACTAAAACACATCATTCTTTTGCAATTAAGGCAATGAATAAAGGTATTAGTGTTTTAACTGAAAAACCTATGGGAATAACTCTAAAAGCTTGCAGGCAAATGAAAGAAGTGCAAGAAAAAAACAATGTAAAATTATCTGTTGCAGAAAATTATAGAAGAGATCCAATGAATAGACTAGTTAAAGCTCTTTTAGACTCCGGGGCTATTGGTGATCTTCAAATGATAGTTGATATTTCAGTATCAGGAGGTGGTTATTTGATGCATGGAACAGGATGGAGAGCAAAGAAATCACAAGCTGGAAGCTTGATATTAGAACAAGGAGTTCATACTTCTGACTTGATACTTTACTTTATGGGTAAAGCAATTAACATCTATGCAAAAACAGCAGTTAATAATCCAATTAGAAAAACTTCTGGGATGCTAAATAAACAATTAAAAAATTTTTATGGGCATAGAGTTGAGGATCAGCTTGACGACAGTAAAGAAATAGAAATTGATGCTGAAGATACTGCCTTTTCAGTAATCGATTTTGAAAACGGATCGTTCGGTCAAATGACAATGACAAGTGCTGCAAACGGCTATGGATTCGGAAATGAATCAATTCATGGATCAAAAGGCACCATAAAATTACCTGGTAGTAGAAATGGGAATAGTCCAATTATATATAGAGATTCTGAAGATCCCAAAATACCACCTATTTCAATTACAGGAGATGACCTATTAGATTTAGTTCCAAACTGGCAACTTGATGATATAACTTCTCTATATTTTGATAATAAAAAAAGAATATCTAGTTATGATTACTCTTTTGAAGAAATAGACAGAAAACTTATTGCAATCGAAATTCATGATCTGGCAGATTCAATTATAAATAATAGAACTCCGGAGGTTGATTCAAAAGTAGGAATGGATGCTTTAGCTCTTGCATACGCAGCACTAGAATCTGGAGAATCAGGTAAAATAATCAAAATTGAAGATGTAATTTCTGGAAAATCTAATTCATATCAAAAAATTATTGATGCTGAACTAAATATATAACCGTAAGTTAAATTTTATATGAAATTTAAGTTATTAACATTAAATAAACTTTTATTCTTTTTTTTACTTATACCTGTTCTTGTTTTTAGTTGTGTTGAAAGCGAGTATAGAAAAGATACAAGTAAAAATGGTTCTGAATTAGCTTGCCATATTTTTGACGAACTGCAATTGGGTGTAGCAAAGGATCAAATTCCTGTTAAAGATATTAAAATAATGATAAAAGAACTTGAAGCCGCATCAATGAGGTCATCAGATAAAATTATTGAGGCTTCCAAAAGGTTTGTAGTTGCGGCAGAAGAAGCCGCAACAAACTATTATGTATATCCAACATTTTACCCTCTTGCTTATGATGACACATATGAGCATATGGCTAATCATGTAGAAACATTTTTATCTCTACAAAAATTAACTAAAGCTTGCGAAGAAGAAGGAATTGCAATAACTGTTCCAAGCTTAGAAGATCCAGGCGAAGATGTTACTAAAAAAATTGAATTCACTGTTCCTGAAGATGCCATTGTTAAAAATTTATATGAAGCTAACCTAATAATTGAAAAATATTTAAATGATTTTTCTTGGGGAGATTTTGGAGCAAAATGTGATCAGTGGTTAAAAATGGATTATCAAGTTTCAGATAATAGGTCATTTGTTGATATTCAAACAAATAAGTGGGTTATTAAATATTTCTTAAAAGAGGGAAAAATACTTGGACCAAATCCTCTAAAATATTATATAGATATAACTTCTGAAGAAATATATTCTGATAAAAAAAATAATATAAGTAGCCATATAGCTGAAGGGTGCGATCAGTGGTGAATTTATATCTTTCTAAGATTTAATAATTCTTTTGTAATTTTTACTGGCAAAGAAAAGGATAATATTATTGTTGCTAGAGGCAGGCCGAAAAAAATTATTACATCTAAAATAAATCCTACAAAGTTACCGTAAGCAATTCCGACGTTGTCATCTTCAAATAAATAATATGCAAAATAAATTTTCAAATCAAAAGATAATTTCCCCCAAAGCAAGTAAGTAGAACCCAAAATAAAAATTAAGCTAAAAANGAATGAATTAAAAAACCAAAAATTTATCTTTGANTAATAATTATACTTATGNTTATGGTTTTCTTCAGTGCAACAANTAGGCGTTTTCNTTCTTTCTGTAGAAATACTTTTATANACGTAAAGNATNCCAATTATGAAGCNGACAATTAACAANNTCATCCATATTGGAAATANGAAATCNACGATTTGTGAGTATGAATAATNNCTAGTNCCCATTTTTATACTTNATATATTTCNTNTTTAAATAAATTAGTTNATTTCACTAANTGGATCAAATNCTTTTTGCTTTTCAAGAGATCTTCTTTCTACGCCTTCTTTGTAATACTTTGAAGCTATTTGTAAAGTACGAAAACCATATAAATTTTTTAATTCATCTACTGTTGAGCCTGATTTAGCAAATAAAACTGCTGAAGTCTTTCTTAGATCCATTGAAGAAAAGTGCAAATTTATTGTGGATGATATTCTTTTCCAGCCATTTTCTACAGTAGACTTTGTAATTCTTTGAAAGTCTTGATTAACAAAAAGGGATTCATTGTCATCGAATCTGATTTCTAAATATTCATCTAGGAGCCTTTTAGTATTTCCATTAAGCGCAACCCTTCTAGTGAGCTTTCCTTCATTAATTTTCAACATTCCTTCACTGTAATTAGATTTATCTAAATTAATTATTTCTGTTTGCCTTATTCCTGTTTGAATCATTAAAAAAAATATTGATTTTACTCTAGAGTGAATAAGTTTATTTCTCCAAATCGAATCATTTAACACGCAATCAATTATTTTATTTAGCATTTCTGGCTCTAAAATGTTCAAATTTGAAAAATTATCTTTAATTTTATTTTTAACATCAACTGTTATGTTAAATTTAGTTTTCATTATTTCATTAACATTTTTTTCCCATTTTTTTATTTGAGAAATATATGTATTTATTGAACTGATTGCTCTTTTAGTTCCTGTTGATTTTGGATCACTAATTAATTCAAATATAAATTTTTCAAATGTTTCTTTTAATTTTTTTGGAGGTATATTCATAAGGATATACCACCTTTTATCAAAACGATTATCTAGGAATTTCTTTTTATTTGTGTAGCCAAACTTTTTGGCAGAATAAGACATATGTGCTGCTCTGGTTGGACAACTAACACAATCTTTTACAGGACAGAAATCTTTTTTTGCTTCAAAAAAAAGATAATCAGCCCATTTTACATATATATGCGAATTATTTAATACTTCATTTGGGTAAAGAAAGCTTTTATTAAACATGCTGACTGTGTCTTTTTCAGAAACAATTAACCTCAAGCCATGTTTCTTTTGAAAACCTTCATCATTTAAAGAGCCTCCTTTTTCAAATGAAAAAGAGGCTTTATTAGTAGTACTGGTTATATTTTTTTGCATTTTAAATGTTATTTTAAATTTTCTATATAAAAAAAGCTTTTAAAAAATAATTATAATTTTTAAATTAAATATTTTCTTAAGGTAATTTAAACCTACAATAAGTTAGATTGATATTTTTTATCAATCCGTTAATTATAATATTTTATAATAAATATTTAAAATACTTTTCTAAACTCAATACTTTTTTTGAATATACTTTTTTGATAATTTAAAATAAAAAAAGTAAATAATTGTTAGAAAGTTGGAATTATGAAAATGTACTTGAATGGTGAATGGGTTTCACGCGACGATACTCAAGAAGTTTTAAACCCCTATGACGGATCAGTCGTTGATACCATTCCGTCTGCCACAATTGAAGATGTTGATCTGGCGGTTAATAGTGCCGGAAGAGGATTTGAGGAAATGAAAAAACTATCTGCGCATGATAGATATTTAAAATTGATGAAAGCCTCTCAATTAATTGAAGAAAGAAAAGAAGATTTAGCAAGAACTATAACATTAGAAGAAGGAAAGGTTATTTCTGAAGGAAGATTGGAAGTGGAAAGGTGCAAGGAAACAATCATTGTTTCTGCTGAAGAAGCCAAGAGATTGAGCTCAGAAGTTTTGCCTCTAGATGCTGCTGCCGGTAACAGCCGTAAATTTGGTTTTACTTTAAGAGTGCCTGTAGGAATAGTTGCTGCAATTAGTCCTTTTAATTTCCCTTTAAATTTAGTTGCTCACAAAGTTGGTCCAGCATTAGCTGCTGGTAATGCAGTTGTGTTGAAGCCCGCATCTGATACCCCTTTGTCTGCACTTAAATTAACAGAAATAATGGTTGACTCAGGATTTCCTCCTGAATCAATTCAATGTATAACAGGTAGTGGTGGCAAAATTGGAAATGCCTTAGTAGAAAATTCTAAAATAAGAAAAATTACTTTTACAGGAAGCCAAGAAGTTGGTGAAGTGATTTGTAAGTCTGCTGGACTTAAGAAAGTAACAATGGAGCTTGGATCTAATAGTCCTCTTGTTGTACTGCCAGATGCTGATTTAGAAAAAGTTGCACTGGCAACAACTCAGAGTGGTTTTTCAAATGCTGGACAAGTTTGTATATCCACACAAAGAGTTATTGTAGATGAATCAATATACGGAGATTATCTAGATGCTTTAGTACCTGTTGTAGAATCTTTAAAAATTGGAAACCCTATAGAAGACCCTGTAAAAATGGGTCCTATGGTTAGAGAAGATGATGCTGTTAGGGTTTCTGAATGGATCAATGAAGCAGTGTCAAGCGGTGCTAGATTGCTTACAGGAGGAGAAAGGGAAAGAGCAACAGTTAGTCCAGCAATTATAGCAGATGCAAAGCCTGATATGAGAATTTGCAGGGAAGAATTATTTGGGCCTGCTGTAACTGTTATGCCTGCAAAAAATATAGATGAAGCTATTAATTTGGCAAATGATACAAGATTTGGATTAAGCGCTGCATGTTTTACTGAAAATCTTGATAATGCATTGAGATTTGCACTTGAAGTTAATTCAGGTAATTTGAATATTAATAGTGGCACTCAATTTAGGGCTGACTTTATGCCTTATGGAGGATTAAAGGATAGCGGAATGGGAAAAGAAGGCCCAAAATATGCAATTGAAGAAATGACCGAATTAAAAATGGTAGTCATACATAGGTAGTCTTATATTTATTTCTGTCTAAAAATTAATAAACATAATGAAAAAAGTTAAAAATGAAGTTGCCATTGTTGCTGGAGGATCAGGTGGTATGGGCAGGGCAGTAGTAAAAAAATTACTTGATGAAGGCGCAAAAGTTGTTTCAGCTGACTTAGATATTCCTAAAAAAAGAATTAATAATAATAATTTAATTTACTATAAATTAGACTCAACAAAACAGGATTCTTGGAATAAAACTGTAAAAATCGCTATAAAAAACTTCAAAAAAATAAGTATTTTGGTTAATTGTTTTGGATCAAATTTTAGAAGAGAGTTTGATGAACAAAATCTAGAAGAATGGAAAAAAATTTTAGATGTAAATTTAACTGGTGTGTTTATTGGCATTAAAACAGTCGCTCCATTAATGAAAAAGGGAAACAAAGGGTCAATTGTTAACTTTGGTTCAATTGTAACTTTAAAAGGAGGAAGAAATGGGCCTGCATATCAAGCAAGTAAAACTGGACTGATAGGTTTAACTAAAAGCACCGCACTATCATTTTCAGAATATAATATTAGATGTAATTTAATCTGTCCTGGTCATGTAGATACAGATTTTATAAGAGAAAATAATTCCTACAGTCCAAACGATTGGTCAACATCAATTCAAAATCCTAAAAATTACGAAGAAAGAAAAAGTCAGATACCTTTAAAAAATTTTCAAGAAACAACTGATATAGCAAATTTAACTCTATTTCTTTCTTCGGATGATTCTAAAATGATTACCGGCTCAATTATTCCTATTGATGGTGGCTCTTCTATTTGAGTATTCAAATTAATAAGACCAATAAATAATTGTTTGAGAAATGTAATACAAAAATTTTGTGCCCTGAGAAATTGGAGGGGTATATTTCTCAGGGCAAATAAACTAAGTTAAATTAATCTATGGAATCAATACTTTATCTATTACATGTATTACTCCATTGCTGGCTTCGAGGTCAGTAATTATTACTTGCGAATCATTTACAAATACTTTTTCATCTACAACTTCAACAGCTATATCTGAACCTTGTAATGTAGTTGCTTCACTTACTTCTACGACATTTTCAGCCATTACTACACTTCCTAGTACGTGATATAGCAATACTCCTGATAATGCTTCTTTATCAGCCAATAATCCTTCTAGCGTGCCATCTGGTAGAGCTGCGAAAGCCTCATCTGTTGGCGCAAATACCGTAAAGGTTCCTTCACCAGATAATGTTTCTGCCAAATCCGCTTCTACTAAAGCAGTTACAAGTGTGTTGAATCTTCCATCTTCAGTTGCAATTTCAGCGATAGAACTTAATTCACTTTCCAAATCATTTGAATACGGTGTACTTTTCTCAATAATTTGAATTTCTTCAATTTCATTAACTTCATCAGAAGTATCATCTGAACTACATGCAATAAATGTAAACAGAGCTAAAATTGATATTAATAAATAAGTCAGTTTCTTAGTTTTAAATAAGTTTGTCATTTAAATTCCTTCAATTTAGTTATTAATACAAATACTAAATTAAAGAGTAGATTTAAATGTTAACTATATGTAACATTATTTTAATTAAGTTAACTATAATAAACAATATTCATTATGAGAATTATGTAGTTAATAAATAATAAAATTGTATTTATCTTTTTTTTCTAAGTGGGTAATGTGCTCACATTAAATTTTTTTTCAAATTTTTCCCATATTATTTGAGGTAGCTTCTTAGTCGCGCTTTTATACACTTCCTCAAATTCATTTTTATTTGATGGGCCAGTTAGAACTATACCGTTTCCATTTATTGGAGCATTTAAAACAAATTGAATAGCTAAATCTCTGATGTTTATTCTCTCTTCATTGCACCATTTCCATATTTTATATGCCTTTGGAAAAATTTTTGGGTCTGTGGGCCCACCAACTAGTGATGGTGGAAGTTTAACTTTTGGGTCATTTGTTGATTTATTGATTTTTGGCTCTGGCCCCGCTAATAGAGAGCCATTCAGTGGACCTGCAAGTATTATTCCAACATCTTCTTTTAGAGCTAAAGGTATAGTAGTCTTTTCTAGTGACTGAGATAATAATGTGTAATCAAGAAATGAAAGTATAATATCCATTTCGCCAGTTTCAATTGCTTGGCGATGAAATTCATGCTGCCTGATTCCAATTCCTATATGGCCAATCCTTCCTTTAGATTTCCAATCAATCAAAACATTTAAGCAATCATCCAAAGCTGGCTCTATATCATATCTAGGGCCATGTATTAATACTGAATCTATGTAGTCTGTTTTTAAAAGATTTAAGCTATTTTCAAGACTCCACATTGTTGCTTTTTTGGAGAAATCTCTAAGATATTTTGGGTGAGAGCCTACTTTAGTTTGAAGATAAACTTTTTCTCTTAATCCATCTGACAACCCTAATCCAACTCTGTATTCACTTAAGCCATATTCAGGTGATGTGTCTATGAAATTAATCCCCTTTTCAATTGCGTACCTAATAGTTGCTATTGCTTCCTGATCAGGCCTCTTTGGATTTCCAAGATAGCCACAACCCAACCCAAGAGATTTAGGTTTCATCTCTGTACGACCTAATCGCCTACTTTCAAGCTCTTGAAATTTTTCTTCATTAATATTCATTAAATGGATATTATTAAAAAGATGAGGTGTTTATCAATTTTTTTAATAATAATTTTTTCAATAATTTCTTTTGCATGTGCTGATAACCAAGAAGTTTTTATTCCAATCGATAGAATTTCAGATGAAGGAAAAATCTACACTATTGAAGATTTTAAATCTATAGGCTTCAAAAAGAGCAGCGAATATAATGTTGAACAACTCCCTGAGGCAACTTCAGCATTTTTTGGTTTTATTAAAAATGAAATTGGTGAGTCTGAAGATTATGAAATAAGGTTTTATGCCACCCATAATGGAGCAGTTGAATTTGGGACAAAGTATGCTGATAATATTGTAGGGGAGGATGCTTGTGTAAAAAAAGACTGTTCGCTTTGGTTAGAAAATTTAAATCAAAGACAACAAATAGATGGCGGACCTTCAATAATGGAATCAATGGCTGGAACACGAAATCCAAAATATAAAAACTATGTAATTTATAATAACCTAATTCTTTTTTGCCCAGGAAACGACGAAAACGACTCCTTAAAAAAATGCACAGTTGTTATTCAAAAGTTAAGTAATATATAAAATTTCATTTAATTATATAAATTTTCTGTTAATATATGAGAATGAGAATCATTCTCATATTAAACAATAGGTTAAAAGACAATAAATGAAAAATTATGATGTAGTTATTGTAGGTGCTGGCCCTGCAGGTGTAGGAATAACTTCTATGCTTAAGGATTTTGGAGTTGAAAATATGACACTTCTTGAAAAAGGCAAGGTAGGTGAATCTTTTGAAAAATGGCCAGAGGAAATGAGATTTATTACTCCTTCATTTACAACTAATTTTTGGAGTCAAATGGATTTAAATTCAATTGCAACCGGTACTTCGCCAGCATTTACTCTTGAAACTGAGCACCCAACAGGCAAGGAATATGCAAAATATCTTAGAACAATTACTGAGTATTTTGAATTACCTGTAAAAGAAAATACAAATGTTGAAAATGTTGATTATACTGAAGGCCAATTTAAAATTGATATTAAAAATGAAGAGACTATAAAATCACGATTTTTGATATGGGCAGCTGGAGAGTATCAATATCCAGATTTAAATGCATTCAAAGGTTCTCAATTATGCTTACATAATAGCAAAGTAAAAAG
>PBNX01000009.1 GCA_002723375.1 Dehalococcoidia bacterium | reverse complement strand
TTTTTTGGATCTATAAAATTTTCCATGATAAAACAATATTATAATCCTATAACTTAATGTGAAAGAGGCAATGGATGGCTAGAGTTTTTCCTTTCAGAGGAATTATGTTTAATAAGAGTTTAAAAAATCAATTAGGAGACTTTTTGTGTCCTCCATTTGATGTTATTAGCGAAGACTTAAAAGAAGAACTTTATGACTTGTCGGAATATAACGTTATAAGGCTTGAAAATGGCAAAATACATAAATCTGATAACGAAAAAGATAATAAATATACTAGGGCATCAAATTTATTTGATAGTTGGTTAAAAAATAAAATTCTTATTCAAAGAAACCAACCAACCTTTTTTATTTTAGAAGAATCATTTGAAGTTATGGGCAAATATAAAAAAAGAAGATCAATAATTTCTAATGTTGATCTTTATGATTATGAAGAAAAAGTTGTTCTGCCCCATGAAAAAACAAGAAAAAAACAGAAGCAAGATAGATTTCAATTAATGAAGACAGCAAGAGCAAATTTTAGCCCAATAATGAGTGTTATTGAAGATAAAGATAGTAATTTGATTAATTTTCTTATTAAGGAAACTTCTTCCGATCCTGAATTTGAAGGTTTAATTCCAAATATGCATGAATTTAAAATATGGATTATAGATGACAAAGATAAGATTTCTTTTCTAACTAATTTATTTGAGCTTGAAAATATATTTATAGCTGATGGTCATCATAGATATGAAACAGCATTAGAATATAAGAAAATAATTGAGGAAAAAAGCTCAAGAAGAATGATGAATTTAGTTTCTATGAATGACGAAGGTTTGTTGCTTTTGGGTTACCATAGGGCATTTTCTGGATTAAATGATGAAAAACTTAATTTATTAATTAACAAGCTTAAAGAATTTTTTATATTTTCAGACGTAAAATGGGAAGAATCTTTTTTTGAGGCTAATTATTCTGATGAAGATAAAATTATAATGGTAAATAATAATAGTTCTATCTCTCTATCACTCAAAGAAAACCTAAAATCAACTTATGAAGCCCTTCATTCTGCTATAGAATCTGTATTATCCCCTGATGAAGTAATTAATCATATTAGATATGAACATGACTCAGAAGAAATGAAAAGAAAGTTAGATTCAAATGAATTGCAATTGTGTTTTTTTATGAATGCATTATCTAAGAATTATTTTATTGATATGGTTTCTAGAGGCAAATTACTCCCACCAAAGTCAACTTTATTTTACCCTAAACTTCCTACAGGATTGGTTATACAATACTTAAATGATATTTAATAATATAAGTGAAGCTGAAAAAGATCCTATACTTGGATTGACTGAAGAATTTAAGAATGACTTAAATTCGAAAAAGGTTAACCTGTCTGTGGGAGTATATAAGGATGATAAAGGAAACACTCCAACATTACCTTCTGTAACGGAAGCTGAGAAAGAAATTTTAAATCAAAATATTAGCAAAACCTATAAACCTATTGATGGGGACAAGGAATTTACTGAAAAATCAATTCAGTTGGTTGCAGGCGAGGACTTATTTTCTGAAATAAATAATACTAGTTTTGGGCTTAATACGCCTGGAGGAACAGGAGCTTTAAGGCTTGCTTCTGATTTTTTATTTCAATTTTCTTCTAAATCAAAAGTTTGGATAAGCAATCCAAGCTGGCCTAATCATAAACCAATATTCGAAGCATCTGGATTTAAAGTTGATATCTATCCTTATTTTAATAGTGAATCAAATTCAATTGATTTTGAAAGTTTGACTTCTACCATAAAAAAGATACCCAAAGGTGATGTTTTAGTTATGCATGGATGTTGTCACAATCCCACTGGAGAAGATTTGAAAGCTGAGCATTGGGATGAAGTTTCTGATATAGCTAAAAGTAATAATTTATTAGTAATATGTGATTTTGCATATCAAGGATTAGCAGATGGTTTGGATGATGATGCTAATGGCGTAAGAAAAATGATTAGAAATTTAGATAATTTAATCATTTGTACTTCGTATTCAAAAAATTTTGGCTTATACAGCGAAAGAGTTGGGTGTTTAATTTATAATTCAAAAAATGAATCGAATTGTGCACCTGTTCTAAGTCATATGAAGAAAACTGCTAGATCAAATTATTCAAATCCTCCAGCTCATGGCTCTGAAATAGTTAAATTTATTTTAAGTAATAATTCATTAAGAGATAGGTGGAAAGAAGACCTAAATAATATGAGGGATAGAATAAAAAATATGAGAAAATTATTAGTAAAAGAACTAAAAAATAAAGGATGTAGCAAAGATTTTTCATTTATAGAAAGACAGAAAGGCATGTTTAGTTATACAGGCTTAAGTAAAGATCAGGTTAATGCATTGAAAAAAAATAACTCGATATATATCGTTAATTCAGGGAGGATAAATATTGCCGGATTAACTACTGCTAATGTGGAATATGTTGCTAATGCTATTAATGATGTAATTTAAGAAAATTTTAAAATAAAAAATTCCTTAGATCCTTTTTTTATAATCATTATTTTTTTCTTGATTAAATAAGAATCACTAATGGCCTCAGTGGTTTCAGTTATTCTTGAACCGTTAATGTATAAAGCCCCTTGATTACTCATTCTTCTCATCTCGCCCATAGATTTAAAAATATTCTTTTCAACTAGAAGTTTCCCAATTTGCATTTCTGAATTTATTAGCTCTAAAGGTACATTTGAAGAAGGAAAATTTTGCATAATATCATCTAGGTCTGATAGAGATAATTCACTATATTTTTCTTTAAAGAAATAATCCGTAATTCTTAAAGCGTCTGATAGTCCGTCTTTGCCGTGCACAGTTTCTACTATAATTTCTGCCAGTTTCTTTTGAGCAATTCTAGATTTTGGATTATCTTTAAATTCATTTGCAATATCTTTTATGTTTGATTCATTAAGATTAGTAAAATATTTTATGTAATTAATTACATCCTCATCTGGTGTATTAATAAAAAATTGATAAAGTTTATAAGGAGAAGTTTTTTTGGGGTCTAATGTGGGTGCACTGCCAGCACTTTTGCCAAACTTTTCACCAGAACTTGAGGTTATTAAAGGAAATACTATTCCATGAGCAAGAGAGTTCGAATTTCCTGGATTTTTTTTATTTATTAAGTCAACTCCAGCTATAATATTTCCTAATTGATCGCTACCTCCCATTTGCAGTATGCATTTATGATTTTCATATAAATAAAGATAATCATAAGCTTGTAATGTCATGTATGAAAATTCTGTATAGGATATTCCAGTATCTCTTGAGAGCCTTGATTTAACTGACTCTTTTTTCATCATATAATTTATTGTGAAATGCTTTCCAATATCTCTAAGAAAATCTAGATAATTTATTTTTTCAAGCCATTCTGCATTATTCAAAATAAGAGCCGGATTTTTCATATCTTTGCTAAAATCTAAGAATTTCTCCAGCTGAGATTTTATGGAGTATAAATTCTCTTGAATTGCACTCTTACTTAATATATTTCTTTCAGATGATTTCCCGCTTGGATCCCCAATTAGTCCAGTACCGCCTCCGACTAACGCAATAGGCCTATGACCATATTTTTGCATCCTCATAAGATTCATTATCGGCAAAAGGTTTCCAATGTGAAGACTTTTTGAAGTTGGGTCAAATCCAATATATCCACTTATTTTTTCAGAAGAAAGAATCTTTCTGATTCCTGGAGTTTCATCTGAAATTAATCCTCTCCATTCAAGCTCTTTAATAAAATCCATATGTTAACCTTTTTCGCTGACTATATATTTTATATCATCAGACATATGTTTTTTTAAAGATTCTATATCATCAAATCTTTTTTGATCTCGTATAAATTTTAAAAAACTCACTTTAATATTGTTATTGTAAATATCTTCATTAAAATCAATTATAAAAGTTTCTATAGTTTTTTCTGCCCCATCGAATGTTGGGTTATTACCTATACTAGTAGCAGATAAGTAAGCACTTCCATTAACAAAAGTTTCAGTTTTATATATTCCGTCTTTAGGAATAATTAAATTATTGTCATATTGAATGTTTGCTGTAGGATAACCAAGAGTTGACCCAATTCTTTTACCTTCAATTACTTTCCCGCTAATAAAAAAATTTCTTCCTAATAATTGGTTAACTTTTACAATATCTCCGTCAGAGATAGATTTTTTTATTTGACTGCTAGAAATTTTATGTTGATTATCTTTCTTATTTGAAATTGGAATTAACCTAGAGCCATAATCAACTAATATTTCTATTAGTCCATTTTTATATCCTTTTCTGTCATTGCCTATTAATGTATCTTCTCCTAAAATTAATACTTCCATATTCAAAGAATCTTTTAGAATTTTAATAAAATCTTTACATTTTAATTCTTGAATTTCTGAATTAAAATTTATACTGATTAATTTTTCTATGCCTAAATCTTTAATCATTTTTTTCTTTTCTTCTAATTTCAGGATCATTTTTGAATTTTTTTTATTGATTACGTCTTTCGGCGGTCTATTAAATGATATAACTATTGGAATGAGTTTATCAGCAAGTTCTTTCATATCTTTAATTAAAGAAATATGACCGATATGCATTCCATCAAATGTGCCAATAGTTACAATAGATGGTCTTTTTTCCTTATGATTATTGAAGATTTTTGAAAGATTCACAGAATTTCTTAAAGAGACGATTCTATCTCTTGATCAGCTTCTTTAATTAACTCAACAGTTTCTTCCCAGTTAATACATGGATCAGTTATTGAAACTCCATAAGCAAGTTCGGCTGGATCTGAAAGTTTTTGATTACCTTCATTAATGTGACTTTCTAGCATTATGCCTACAATTCCAGGATTAATTTTTTTAGATCTTTGTCTAATTAATTCTTTAAATGCTATATTCATTTTTTTGTGATCTTTTCCACAATTAGCGTGAGAGCAATCTACAACTACAGTTGGATTCATTCCTTGACTTTCAACTAAACTTAAAGCGTCAGAGACACTTTTTTCATCAAAGTTTGTGCCCTGAGTACTCCCTCTCAAAATAAGATGACTATATTTATTTCCAGTTGTATGGATTATACAGCTTTGCCCTTGTTCGTTTATTCCAAGAAATGCATGCTCATCTCTAGCTGCAGTCATTGCATCTACAGCAATTTGAATACTTCCTCCAGTTCCATTTTTAAATCCTATAGGCATACTTAATCCACTAGCCATCTGTCGGTGAGTTTGACTTTCTGTGGTTCTGGCACCTATTGCTCCCCATGAAACGAAATCAGCTAAATACTGCGGAGTAAATGGATCTAAAAATTCTGTAGCAGTGGGCATGCCCATCGAAGTTACTCCTGCGAGGAAAGTTCTAGCTTTTCTGTACCCTTTATCTAATTTAAATGTATTATCAAGATCTGGGTCGTTTATTAAACCTTTCCATCCTACGGTTGTTCTTGGCTTTTCAAAATACACTCTCATTACGATATAAAAGTTTTTAACTTCTTTACTTAATTCTGTAAGCCTGCCTGCATACTCTAATCCAGCATCTACATCATGAATTGAACACGGTCCGGTAATTAAAAGAATTCTTTTATCTTGACCATCAATAATTTTAGAAACAGTTTCTCTTGATTCCGCAACAACTTTGCTTGAGAAATCGGATATTGCCACATCTTCCCTATATATTTGTGGAGGCGTAATAGGGGAGTAGCTTTCTATATTTAAATCATGTATTTTTTTCATTCGAATACTATATATTTATTTAAGATATATTCAAAGTTTTAAGTAGCTTCAAAATCATTATCACTTTTTCTAAGTGACTTTGCATTTCTAAGATAAGGATGTCTTATTTCTTTTTGTTTAACTTCGGTGTTCCACATTATAAGTATTCTAAGGCATTTTTCAAGACCATGAGGAACTGACATTTCATGTCCACAGATTAATGGAACTGTGTCCCAGCCCATTTCTCTTGCAGCTACAGCTGGGAATTCATCTGAAATATCAGGAGTAGTTGTGAAGAATACCGCGGCTATATCTTCAGTAGAAATATTATTATCTTGAACCATTTTTTCTAGCAATTCTTTTGTTGCTTCTTTTATCAATTCACTTTTATTTGACTCAATGGTTGTTGCGCCTCTTATTCCTCTAACATTACTTTTTTTATATATTTCACTCATATAACTATATTAGATCATTTTGATAATTTTGAAATAAAATCTATTACATTTATTACATTATCACTTTTTTTTGACTCGCCTATTACATCAATTATTGCACTACCAATTACTGCACCGTCAGCAAATTTTTTTAATTCATTTACATGACTAGGCTTAGATATACCAAAGCCAACTGCTACTGGAAGTTTTGTTTTTTCTTTAACAGTCCTAACCTTTTCTTCTATATTTTTTGACAATGACTCCCTTGTCCCTGTAACCCCTAATACACTAACGCAGTAAATAAATCCTTGACCCATTGCACAAGCATCATTAACTCTTTCTTCGCTAGAATTAAGTGGAACAAGTGGTATTGTGTCAATGTTGTAGTTGTTAGCTGTTTTTTGAATTTTATTCAACTCATCATTAGGAACATCTGCAATTATTATCCCTTTTACACCCACTGAACTAGAGGCAGAAAAGAAATTTTCTAGACCCATTTTAAGTATCGGATTGTAATAACCCATAGTAATAATTGGAACATTATGATCTTTGAATGAATTTATTCTTTCAATTAAATCTAGTGTAGTTTTTATATCTACTCCATTTTCTAAAGCAATTGAGCTGGACTTCTGAATTGTTTTCCCCTCAGCAATTGGATCACTGAATGGAATTCCTATCTCAATTGCAGATGCTAATTTTTCTTCTATAAGGGATTTAACTATTTCTTCACTTTCATCTATAGATGGATATCCTGAAGTTAGAAAGGGAATTATTCCTATCCCTTTTCTCGCTTTACTTTCAAGGATAGAAGAGGAGATTGAAGTTTTACTCATTAGTTTGCCTGAGGCTCTATATCAGAAGGAGGAATCTCACTTTTCTTTGTTTTTGAATTAGGCTGGTCACCAGAATGAGCAAGAGTCTCACCCACTAGAGGAGGAGATACATCTTCTCCTGAAAGCAACCTAACTAGCTCTTCTTCGTCAATTGTCTCATAATCTAATAGATATTTTGCTAAACTCTCCATTTGCTCAGAATATTTTTTAAGTATTCTTTCCGCCTCTTTTTCTCCTTCAGTTAATAACATATTTATTTCTTGATCAATAATCTCTTCAGTTTTTCCGCTATAGTCTCTTTGCTCAGTACCATCCCTGCCTAAGAAAACAGTTTCTTGTTTTCTTCCATAAGATCTTAATCCAAGTTTTTCACTCATTCCATATGTTGTAACCATTTCTTTAGCCATGTTGGTAGCAACTTGGATATCATTACTAGCTCCAGTTGTAATTTCGCCAAATTTTAACTTCTCCGCAACTCTTCCACCCATTGCAGCAGCTATATAAGCTTTGAATTGAGATTTTGTCTGTAGATACCTATCTTTCTCTGGAAGGTATCTTGTATATCCCCCCATCTGGCCTCTAGATATTATTGAAACTTTATGTACAGGATCAGCTGCAGGTATGTTATGTGCAACTACAGCATGTCCAGCTTCATGAAATGCTGTTACTTCTCTTTCCTCTTCAGTTATAACTTTACTTTTTCTAGCTGGGCCTGCAATAACCCTATCAATAGATTCAACTAAAGAAGCTAAACCTATTTTCTTTGCACCTCTTCGGGCAGCTAAGATTGCAGCTTCATTTACAAGATTAGCTAAGTCAGCTCCGCTAAAACCTGGTGTTTGTTTTGCAATTTTATCTAACTCAACTTCTGCTTCTAAAGGCTTGCCTTTAGAGTGAACCTCAAGAATTGCTTTCCTTCCAGATATATCAGGATTATCAAGTACTACTCTCCTGTCAAATCTTCCAGGTCTAAGCAATGCAGGGTCAAGAATATCTGGCCTGTTAGTTGACGCCAAAACAATAACGTTAGAAGAATTATCAAATCCATCCATTTCAACTAAGATTTGATTTAGAGTTTGCTCTCTTTCATCGTGCCCCCCACCAAGTCCAGCACCTCTATGTCTACCAACAGCGTCTATTTCATCAACAAAAACAATGCAAGGGGAGTGTTTTTTTGCTTGCTCAAATAAATCTCTAACTCTTGATGCGCCAACCCCTACAAACATTTCAACAAATTCAGAGCCACTAATAGAAAAGAAAGGAACTCCAGCCTCACCAGCAACAGCTCTTGCTATTAATGTTTTACCTGTGCCTGGAGGACCAACCAACAAAACACCTCTCGGAATTCTTGCTCCTAATGCTAAAAATCTTTCTGGGTTTTTTAAAAATTCAACTACCTCTTCCAATTCTTGTTTAGCTTCAGTTACACCTGCAACATCTGAAAAAGTGACAGTCGCTTTAGCGCCAACAAATCTTTTTGCCTTGCTTTTTCCAAAACCCATCGCATTGTTAGCTCCACCTTGAGCTTGCCTCATCATAAAAATTAAAATTCCTCCAAACAATATTAGAGGCAGAAAACTAAGAAGTATTGAAAATATACCACCCAATCCACTTGAACCTTTTACCTCTACTTCATAATTTGCCGGATTTACTTCAGCTTCTTGAAGAATTTGATATATGCTGCTTCCTGGTTCTTTTCTAGAAGTGTAATTTTCATTTCCTAGTTTTATATCTAATTCATCTCCGCTTACTAAAATTTTTACTCTCTGACCAATAGGTGGATTTTCTGTAAGCGCAATTAATGAAGACATAGGTATTTCTTCAGAACTATTTATTCCATCGTCAAACAAAAGAAAAAAACCTGCTATAACCACACTGATTACAGCAAGATAAATTAGCATATTTTTTCTTTGATTACCCATTTATAATAATTTTAACATAAAGTATTATATTTTTGATTTAAACAAGCTAAGATTGTACACCGATTGACTGCAAAGATAAATTAACAGCACTTATGATTGACCTTTTTGCTCAAAAGATGCTAAGATTTCGCAGTTAATATGTGATTTGAACAAGCATAGGAGAATCAATACCTGCTATACAAAAGAATAAGAATACTGAAAAAGACTATCGAATAAATCAGAGAATAAGGGCTGAAAAAGTTAGGATAGTTCTAGGGAATTCTGTAGATCAGAGTTCAGACTCAACAGTTTTAGTTTTGAATGAAGCAATTAGACTAGCTCAAGAACAAGGTTTAGATTTAGTTGAGGTTGGGCCTAATCAGAATCCACCAGTTTGCAGAATATTGGACTACGGAAAATTCAAGTTTTCTCAAGCTAAAAAGCTTAAGCAAGCCAAAAAATCTCAGGTCAAAATTGGATTAAAAGAAATGAGATTAAGGATGAGAATTAGCCAGCACGACATTGATTCTAAAAGAAAACAAATAGAAACATTTTTAAAAGAAGGAAATAAGGTAAAAATATCATTGATGCTTAGAGGAAGAGAAAATGCTTATCCTGATTTAGGTATAGACATATTAAAAAAACTGTACTTGGATTTAAAAGATCTATCTGAGATAGATAAAGCTCCAAGTATGGAGGGAAGAACTTTGAGCATAATTATTGCGCCAAAGTAGATTACAAACGGAGTCACAATGCCAAAGATGAAGACACATAAAGGTGCTGCCAAAAGATTTAAATTAAGTTCAAATGGAAAATTAATGAGATCTAAAGGCATGAAAAGTCACCTTAGAAGGAAAAAATCTAAGAGAACTAAAAGACTTTTTGGTGCTAAAGTATTGTTGGATGAGGCAGTTGGGCAAAGAATTAGAAAATTAATTAGGCGGTAATATGGCTAGAGTAAAAGGTGGGTATACCACCCATAGAAGACATAAGAAAGTTTTAGATAGTGTAAAAGGTCACGCTGGATCTAGACACAGAAGATTTAAAGTAGCCAAAGAATCACTTATCCATGCTTTGGCTTATAGTACTGCGCATAGAAGATCAAAAAAAAGAGATCAAAGATCCTTGATGATAACTAGAGTTAATGCAGCCGCTAGGAAATGTGGCATAAGTTATTCGAAATTAATTTATGGAATGAAAAAGTCCAATATAGAATTGAATAGAAAATCTTTGTCTTTACTTGCTTTTAACGATTTTGATGCTTTTGAAAAGATAGTAGATGAAGTTAAATCTGATCTAAATTAAAGAATCTGCTATAACTATAAAACTAAATAGCATCATATATATTAGAGAAAATTTATATACTTTTAAGTTCTCCTCTTTTGTGTATTCTTTAGAGATTTTGAATGTGATGTAAATGTAATAAACTCCTATAATAGAGCATGATATTAGGTAAATTAATCCTAATTTTTCATTAATAAGTGCCATAGTCAGTGTGAGTAAAACTAGAGTAATTGTATGTAACATCATTGGCTTAAAAGTTGCATCTATTCCTACAACAGAAGGTAGCATTGGTATTTTGGCATTAGAATAATCATCTTTCATTAACATTGCTAAAGCCCAAAAATGAGGAGGAGTCCAAAAGAAAATTATAGCAAATAGATACCATGCAGATAATGATAGATTTCCAGTAACAGCTGCCCATCCGACTAAAGGTGGAAAGCAGCCGGCAGCCCCACCAATTACTATATTATGAATAGTTTTTTTCTTTAACCAAAGCGAGTAAATTAAAATATAAAATAGCGTTCCTGATATAGCCATAAATGCAGCCAATATATTTGTTAATAAAAATAAAATTAAAAAACTAAGAAGGTTTAGAATTATTCCAAATATTAATGCGTTAGTTCTGCTTATTCTATCCCCTGCTACTGGCCTTTTAGATGTTCTTTTCATTGTATTGTCAATATCTTTATCAATTGAATGATTTATTGCTCCAGCTCCCCCAGAAGCTAAAGTTCCTCCAACAACTACAGCTACTAAAACTTGTATGCTTGGTAAATTATTACTTGCAAGAAAGATTGCTGATAAGGCTGTTATAACTAATAATAAATTTACTTTTGGCTTCGTTAATGTTGTGTAGTCTTTGATATTTTGTTGAATATTCAAAAATTCTTCCTTGACCTGAAATTTTCAATAGTTAACATGCAAAATAAAGTTGATATTAAACCCCACATTACACTTGATGCCCCTAAATGTGAAACCCTTGCCCATATTTCGAACTTAGTCCAAGGATTTAAGGCACCTAGAATTCCTTGAATGAATATCATTGATAATGAAAAGACAGAAATCATATATATAGAATTGCTAAATTTTTTTCTTAAAATTATATACAATCCAATTAACCCAATAATTCCTGTCAAAGAGGAAGCTATTCTATGAATCATATGAATCCACCCCAAGCTTGATTGAGGGAGAAGAGAGTTTGTAGTGCACAATGGCCAGGAAGAACATACTGTTCCGGCTCCCTTCCATACCGCATATGAACCAGTAAGCACACTAATTATTGTAGTCAAAGCTAAAACACCTATAATTATTGAATATTTATCCAATATTAAAATGTCACTATATTTCTTATCTGCAGGAACATAAAGACTAATAAGAGAAACCCCCAAAGTAAAAATAATTAGTTGAGCAAGAAATAAATGTAAAGTTCTCAAAGAAGGTTCTAGTTCAGTTAAAACAACTGCACCGCCAACTCCACCGACTACAATAACTAAAAATAAAGTTATTAGTGACATATAGAGAAGAAGTTTATTACTTCTTTCGTAAATTAATACAAAGATACTTACTGATAAAATAGATAAACCTAAAATTGCTCCACTTGTCCTATGGCCCCATTCAATAAGAGTATGATAATTCATAGGGGGAATTATTTTTCCATAACATAAAGGCCAGTCAGGACAACCTAATCCAGAACTTGTTACTCTTACAAAACCACCAAGACTAATTTGGAAAATACAGTCAATTATAGAAAAAACAATTAGAAACTTTAATAATTTTTTATTAGATAAATAATTTGTTTTACGAAATGATAATGAAACCATCTTTTATCAGGTTATCTATCTCTTCTTTCTCTCTTAGAGCCGTCAGAAATAGGTTCATTTACATAAACGTCACCATTCCTAATTTTTAAATTATATGTACAACTTTCCTCGGTACAAACCCATGCTTTAAAGTGAATTGGAGCACCACCACCACCAAAATCAGATAGTGGGACTAACACAGCATCAGGATCATCACAACTTAAGCATTTTGGATATTGTTCAGCCATTTTTTTCCGCCTTTAACTAATATATAATTTAATTATACAATAACAATCTCTTAATAGTAACGAATATAAACTTTAATTTATTATGTTAGTGCTTGGCATTGAAACATCTTGTGATGAAACTTCAGCTAGTTTGATTGATGAAAAAAATCATCTTTTATCAAATATTATAGTTTCTCAAAATAAAATACATAGTCCGCATGGAGGCATAATACCCGAACTAGCATCTAGGCAGCATATTTTAAATATTAATAATGTTATAGATAATGTTATTGAAAAGTCTGGGGCCAAATTAGATGACATTGATCTCATTGGTGTAACGAATGGCCCGGGATTAATTGGATCTCTTATCGTAGGCGTAAATTATGCAAAAGGTTTAGGGGTTTCTCTTTCTAAGCCTGTAATTGGTGTTAACCATCTTAAAGCTCATGTATTTGCAGCATGGATTAAAAAAGACAATGAGACAGGAAAAACGTACGAGGTTCCTTATGAATTTCCTTTAATGTGCTTGATAGTATCTGGAGGTCATACTGATTTAGTTAAATTAGATAGTAATTTTCAGTTTGAATTAATTGGACGTACTAGAGATGATGCTGCGGGTGAGGCATTTGATAAAGCAGCAAGATTAATGGGCCTAGGATTTCCAGGAGGACCAGAGGTTGATAAGAAAGCTTCACTATCTCATGATAGCTATAAATTTCCTAGAGCATATATGAATAACACCCATGATTTTAGTTTTAGCGGGATGAAGACAGCATTTTTAAACTTATCTAACTCAGAATTACCACTTACAGATGAAAAAATATCAAAATTGTCTAATACCTTTCAGGAAGCAATTGTTGATGTATTAACGAAGAAAACTATTGAAGCATCAATAAAATTTAATTGCAAAGGTATAGTCTTGACTGGTGGAGTTGCAGCTAACTCATGGCTCAGAGAAGAGATGGTAAGAAAATCAAATATGCCAGTTTTTATTCCAGAAAAAAAGTTATGCACTGACAATGGGGCAATGGTTGCATCATTTGTTGTTGAAAATTCTANATCTAATTTAATAAATAAGGAAGATAACTTAAACGTNTACTCAGTTTTGAATTATTAAGATATTTTTAATTTNCTAAGAAAATTTTGAATTTCATCAATATTTTCATGTTTTACTTCTTCAACAAAATCTTTTCCGTTGATATATAAGATTAATGATATTTTAGATTTGGCAAATATATAGTCTAGTGATAGAAATAAAGACACCAGCACAAGTATTATTGAACCTACAATTGATATAATTGGAACTGAGGATATTTGCCAAACTAAGATAGCTAATAAAAATCCTGAAATTGCCCATATTGCCTGTGTATTATCTTTCTTATTGAGAGATAATTCATATCCATTAATATCATTAAGCTTAATTTCTGTGATTAAGTTATTATTTTCGATATTTTTCTCAAACCTAATACCTTTTGTAGTTTTTAAAATAGTCAGGCCTTCCCTTAACTCTATTCCACTTTTTTTTGAAGTTGTCATTAGTTCTTAAATTTACTTAATATTTCTACCATAGACTCTTCAAATCTAATTGAATTAGTATAATCGCCTACCATTAACTTACCTGCTTTTCTTGATAGTTTTTCAATTTTATTATGAGTTTCTATTACCTTGGGATGGTTAGGCTCACCTGGAAAACCTAGATCTGCGGCTAAATCGTGTGGCCCAAATGCAATTCTATTAATTCTTTTTTCTTTTAAAATTTCTTCTAGGTTTTCTACAGCTTTTACAGATTCAATTTGAATTGTGAGTTCCATGTTGTTATTAGCCCAATTAGCATAAGTTAATTTATCTGAAACTTTCTCATGTTTATTCATGAAAAAGTGCTCTCCAAACTCAGTGCCTCTTCCACCACCCCATGATCTTTTTCCGAGAGGAGGGAATAGACAGCTATCTGCAAGATGTTTTGCCTCTTCAAATGTATCAACATGCGGGCCCATTATTCCTTGGACTCCTCTATCAATAAATAAATTAATTTCTTGTTTTGATATTTTATGTATACGTGCAGTGACAGTTAAACCACATGATATGGCTAATTGGCAAATATTTTCTATGGAATCAACAGAAAATGATCCGTGCTCTGCATCTAAATGTATAGCATCATAATTAAGTTTAGAAGCATACTCAATAATATCTAAATTTTCAGACTTAATGCTTACTACATTAGCTATTTCTTTTTTTCTTATCTTCTCTAAAATTCTATTATTATTCATTGACTTTTTTCACCTCTTAGGATTTAAAGGTTATCAGAATTGATTGCATTAAACATATATCTAACCCCCTCCAACAGCATTAATAATTTCTATTGAAGAATTATTTTCAATGATAAATGTATCATGTTCTTTCTTCGGTACGACATTACTATTAACAGCAATGGCAATGGAAAGATTGTTAATATTTAAGGTTTCTAACATTTGATTAATAGTGCATTTAGGTGGTATTAAACTTTCTTTGCCGTTTACTAATACTTTTATTTTATTTTTACTGTGATTCATTTAATTTTTGATCTAGTTCTATATAAGAAGATTCCGGGTCTTTACTTAGAAGGAGATCTCGCATAATAGCAATTCCACTAATTTTATAATTTATTAAATTATTTAAATTATATGTATTTATTCCCCCTACTAATATAACTGATAACCCCTTGATCCTGCATATTTCTTTAATTTTATCTCGGTATATTGGCAAAGATGTTGGATGAGTTTTTGTTTTAAATACTGGCCCTAGATGAACATAATTAACAAGATTTTCTAATTCATTTTCTTTTTTATAATCTTTATGTATTGACTTACCAATTATTAATTTAGAGTATTCATCTTTTCTTTTAATATTAGGTAATTTAGATTTATCTGGAACATGAATTCCATCGCATTGATATTTATTTGCCAACTGCATTGATCCATTTAATATTAGTTCACATTTTCCTAATGTTAGTTCTCTTAATTTAAATACAAAATTTTCCAATAATTTTTCAGACATTGATTTTTCTCTAATTTGAATTCTTTTAAGTCCGCATGGTAGAATTTCTTTAACTAAATTAATTGTTTTGGATTGATTCAGTATTAGAGTGTTGGTAATTAAAGTTATTGATTTTTGCTTTAACACTTTAACTATTTAAGCATCTATTAAATTTATTTCTGGAGAACTTGGTGAGGCAATTGGCTTTGAATCTATTCTGCCCGCAAGAAAAGAATTTCTACCTGCTTCAACGCCTAACTTAAATGCTTTTGCCATAATATTCGGCTTTGAGGCTTGGGCTATAGCTGTATTTACAAGAACAGCATCAGCGCCTATTTCTAGCATTTTAGAGGCATCTGATGGTACTGCTATTCCTGCATCTACTATTACAGGTATTTTAGACTGATCAATAATTATTTTTATACTTTCTTCATTTTTTATACCATTACCTGACCCAATTGGTGATGCTAAAGGCATAACAGTTGCGCAACCTATATATTCTAATCTTTTTGCTAATGCAGGGTCAGCATTAATGTATGGCAATACTTTAAAACCCTTATCAATCAGAGAGCTAGCAGCTTCTAGTGTCATGATAGGGTCAGGAAGTAAAAATTTTTTATCCAATATTGCTTCTAGTTTAACCCAATTTGTTTCTGTAAGCTCTCTTGCAAGTTCGCAAGTTAGGATTATTTCAGATAAATTTTTACAGCCCGCAGTGTTAGGTAGTATGTTTATTTTTAATCTCTTAAGCATTTGCAGCAAATCATTATCATTAGATTTATTTTCAAGATCCAGCCTTCTGATAGCTACAGTTATCATTTCAGATTCAGAAGATAGAATATATTTTTCTAATTCATTTAAAGATCTATGTTTTCCAGTTCCTATAAATAATCTGGATTTAAATTCTTTATCTTCTATAATTAATTTGTCGATCATTGTTATTGGCCACTAATTTATATTTAAGTTAATTATATTTCATTATTGCAATTTATTAGGAATTTTTTTTATGAATCTAAAAAAAGATACTTTTCACTCAGGGTTATTGATTGATTTAGATGGAACTATTTTAAATAAAAATGATTATATTTCAGCGAAAGTAATTTTTGATTTAAAGAAACTAAAAGACATTATTCCTATTTCAATTGTAACTGGAAGGGGACCACAAGATGTTTTAAAATTCTCTAAGTTATTAAATTTTTATGGCCCTCAATATGGAGAGAATGGCAGTAGTGCAATTGATGGACAAAGCGGAGAATTAATTTATAAAAATCTTATAAATTATAAATCATGTGAAATAATATTGAATGAAATAAGTTTTGCTAATTTTGATTATCTTGTTGTGTCTAATGGAAATACATTCGTAAATCCATCTGAAAATTTAAATAATATTTCTTCAATAGTGGTTTCTTCTAAAAGAGAAGAAGATTTGGATCATTTTAATTCTAAGATAGGAATTCTGGAAGGTACTTTAAGCCAGAAATCAATAGACGAAAATGGGAATAATTTTTTGAATTATCACAATGAATTTTCTGGCAAGGACAAATCACTGAAGCATTTTATAAATTTTTACAATCTGAATGAGGAAAAAACATTTGTTATAGGTGATGGCTTGAATGATATGCCTATGATTAAAAGTTGTAAAAATTCAATAGCAATGGGTAATGCAAGCAATAAAATAAAAAAACATGCTAGATTCATAACAAAGCCAATTAATGAGGATGGAGTCTCGTATGCTTTGAAGAAATTTATTTATCCTTTAATTTAGATCCACTTCTTAAACTAGAAACTCCAGCGGTCAAAGCAGTTCTCCATATTTTCATTTCCTCTGTTAAAGCTGGTTTATATTTTTGAGAATATTCACCCATTTGCCTAAATTTTTTTAATCTTCTTCTTGATAATGTTTTAGGAAAAATATCCCTTATAGAAATTATTTCTTCTAAAATTGATTCTTCTAGTAGTCTTGCAGATTCATCATGATTTCTATGTGCTCCACCTTCAGGCTCATCAATAATTTTATCTATAATACCCATTTCTAGGCAGTCTGCAGAAGTTAATCTCATAGTTTTCAAAATCTCATTTGCTTTTCTTTTATCTCCAGTTTTTATTTTAGCCGCCTCTTCTGGGCTTAATGGAGTAAAAATAGAATTCTTCAGCATCATTACGGAGTCAGCAATTGAAAATGCCAATGCTGTTTCACTGCCTCCTTCTCCAATTATTACTGAAACTATAGGATTTTCTGAGTTTAATTTTTTAGAAATCAATTCGCTAATTGAAAAAGCAAGTCCATCATATTCTGATTTTAGGGATAGTTCTGGAGATACAGAGTCAATTATGCAAAGGCAAGGGATATTAAATTTTTGAGCCATATCTAATGCCCTTGAAGCTTTTCTGAAGCCCGATGGAACTATTTTGTTATTGTAGTTTCTAGAGACATTATTAGAAGATACTCTTGTTAAAACTTCTCTATGTTGGGCAATTAAAATTACTGGCTCTCCTGATATCTTACCCAAACCTATTTTTACAGAAGTATCATTACCTCCAGACCTATCACCATTTAATTCAATGAATTCATTGAATATTCTTGATATATAGTCAATTGATTTTGGTCTTTTTATCTTTCTTGAGAGCTGAAGCGAGTTTGATGCATTAATTTCTTTATAATCTATTTGTGATCTAACTGTATCAGCTTTTTTTTTCTTGAGAGCAAAGGTTGGTTTTAAAACACTTAATAATGTAGTTAGCTCAAATTTAATTTCATTTCTTGGGACAATATTGTCAATAAATCCAGAATTTAGAAAGTCTTCAGAAAGATAATTGTTGGATTCAATAGATCCGGTTAATTCTTTAAGTTTCCTATATGGAGAGTAACCAATATGTGCACCTGGTTCAGCTATAATAATATCTGAAAGGGCTACAAAGCTTGCCATGACTTGGCCTGTTGAAGGATTGCTTAAAATTGATATAAGTGGCTGATTAGCATTTTTAAGATTATTTACTGCAGCTACAGTTTTAGACATTTGCATTAAAGACATTACACCTTCTTGTATTCTGCTGCCTCCACTATTTATTAAAGTTACTACTGGCAATTTCTTTTTAGTGGCCATTTCAATAGAAAGTGCAATTTTTTCTCCAACGATTAATCCCATGCTTCCTCCTAAGAAACCGAAATCAAGTGCAATTATTATTGCTTCTTGACTGCCAATTTTAGAAGTTCCACATAATACTGCCTCGTTGAGACCAGTCCGATCTTGGTCAGTTTTAATTTTTTCGTCATATGATTCAATTTCTTCCTGCGCTATTTCATCATAAGAAGTAGTAATTTTGTTAAATATTTCTGTAAATGTTCCTTTATCTGCAATAGATGCTATCCGTTCTCTTGCGGACATATGAAAATGGAAATCGCAATAGGGGCAAATTTTATAATTTTTATAGTCTAAAGATTTTTCTAAGTCCTTATTACATTTAAAGCAAGATATCTCATTATTACTATCATCAAAGATCGTTTCTTCCTCAAAGATCATCTATAGAACCTCCCTTGCTTTTCCAGCATCACCAGGGCCTACCACACCTTGGTCTTCCAGTTCATCCATAAGTCTTGCTGCTCTAGGATAACCTATCCTCAACCTTCTTTGTAAAAAAGAGGTTGAAAGAGTTCTTTGGCCTCTAGCTAAATTCTGTGCCTGTAAAATCAAAGAATCTTCGGAATCTATTTCTACTTCTTCTTCTGAGAATATATCTACCATTTTTTCTAAATCAAGATATTTTAGAGGGTTATAAATTTTATGATCTTTCCAATGTTTTACTATAGATTCAATTTCTTCATCTGATATAAAAATACCTTGAGCTCTTTTTGGAGACGGATTGTCAATTGGCACAAATAACATATCGCCTTTCCCTAATAATTTTTCTGCCCCAGGAGAATCAATTATTGTTCTTGAATCAATTTGTGACGTCACAGAAAATGAAATTCGGCTTGGAAAATTTGCCTTTATTAATCCAGTTACCACATCTACAGAAGGTCTTTGAGTTGCCACAACTAAATGTATGCCTGTGGCTCTTCCTAGTTGAGCTAATCTAACTAATAATTTTTCAACCTCACTTGATGCGGTTAGCATCAAATCAGCTAGCTCGTCAACTATAACAACTATATAAGGCATTTTTATTCTGTCATTTTTTTTAGACTTTTCGTTATAGGTTGCTATATTTTTAGAATTATCTTCTTCTAATTGCTTAAATCTAAATTGCATTTCTTCTACCATTAATTTTAAAGCTATTATTGCCTCAGATGGTTCAACTATTGGGGGAGTTAATAAATGTGGTATTCCTGTGTAGGGAGTTAACTCAACCCTTTTTGGATCGATCATTATTAATCTAAGCTCATCAGGATTCTTTTTCATTAAGAATCCAGCAATTATTGAGTTTATGCAAACACTTTTACCTGAACCAGTTGCACCAGCAACTAACAAATGGGGTAACTTTGAAAGATCGCAGTATACCGATTGATTATCACTACCTGTTCCTAAAGCTATAGGAAGGGCATAGTTGCTTAATGGATCATTTTTTTTACTAAAAATTAAATCTTTAAGTCCAACAGCAGATGTTTTGGAATTAGGTATCTCTATTCCCACCAAAGATTCTCCTGGTACAGGAGATTGGAATCTAATGTTTTGAGATGCAAGTGCTAACGCAAGATCTTTTTCTCTGGCCAGAATATGGTCTACTCTAACCCTTTTTGAGTTGCCATAACCAGGGGAAAGCCCATACATAGTTACTGTTGGTCCAGATTTAACTTGGTCCACTGAAACCTCTATCCCGTGTTCACTTAATGTTTTTTCAATCAAATCTTTTTTTGTTGATATTTCATTTTCGCTTTGAGCCCCAGATTCAATTGATGCAAGAATTTCTTTATCTGGTAAATTCCAGTTTAAATTCTCGTTTATATTTGGATTAAATGTATGGCTTTGTAAGTCGTCATCTGTGATTATGTTCTGAGAGTCTAAATCATTATTGATGGAATCAATATTATTTTGAGGAATAATTTCATCAATTTTTTCCTCATTGGAGTCCAGAATAATTTCATTATTAGTATCTATTGGATTTTTTTGGGTTTTAGATTTAAAAGATATTGATTTTAAATAAATTAATAGCAAGCTCATAAGCTTTTTAAATTGATTAAAAGAGTTTTTAGGAAAAAGAATAGTTAAAATTAGTAAATTAAATAAGATTAACCTTAATGCTCCAGTTGAATAATTTAAAAATGTAGGAGAATATCTATCCCAATTAGTAGGCCATTTAATTACAAATTCACCTAATAGACCTCCGTATGATGAAGGGAAAGCCCCATCAGGGTTAAAGGTAAAGAAGCTGAGTATAGATGAAATTTCTAAAATAATAAGCAAAGGAATAATAGTGATGTAAAATTTTGCCCTTTTTTTAGAAAATATATTTGAATACAAGGCAATATAAGTTGAGGAGACAATCCATATTAGCATCAGGACGAATGATGCTCCAAGTAAATTAATTAAAAAAGGTTGATATATTAATTTTAAGTAGCTACTAGAAAATATTTCTACCTGAAGTATCGCAATTATTACTGATAAAATTAAAATTGCAAATGAAACATATATTCTATTTTTAGTACAAAATACTCTAATTTTTTCCATTTTTAACTAAATTAATTGTTCTAATATTACTGTAAGTAAATAGAACACAGAAATCAATCAGAGTGATGTCAAGTTAGTGCAATTAGTCTGTTATACCCTTTTTATCTAAAAACGCTAAAGCATCAGCAACTGTGACTATATTTTCTGCTTCTTCATCAGATATTTCTAGATCATTATCATCTGTAGAAAATTCACTTTCCATTGCCATTATCATTTCAACTACATCTAGCGAGTCAGCATCTAAGTCATCAATAAAAGATGAATCAGATTTAATATCCTCAATATTTACAGAGAGAGATTCTGCGATAATTTCATATAATCTTTCTTCAATTGTCGCCATTTTTACCCTTCTTTCGCTTGTTTTCTAATTCAATTTTCTTTATTTTTTTCATTAAAGACTTGATAACCCCTTTAATAAACTTATTAGAGTTATCTGAACCGAAAAGATAACCTAATTTTTCAAAATCTTCAACTAACTGCTTATTACTACCTTTAAAATTATTATTTTTTATTTCCCAAAAAGCTAATCTTAGCAAGCTCTTGTCTATTACTGATAACTGATTTATGGGATATTCTTCAGCGAATGATTGGATCACATGATCAAGGATTTCTTTATCTTCATATATTTTTATTCCAATATTCGTTGAACTATTTATCTCTTTATCGGTTAAGTCATCACTATTATTTTCAATAGCAGTTCCAATTAGAGTATGATTCTTATCATTTGTAACATCAAGATAATATAAAACTTGCAAAATTAACTTTCTTTTAATTTGAGTTTTATTCAGCGGAATGTCAATTGAGTATTCTTCAAATGACTCAATGTCTTTAGACCCTAACAATTCTTTTTGTTCTTCTACTATTATCTTGGTTGTCTAGTTGATTATTCAGATTCTAATGCTTTTAATGAATCTACGTTGTTGGTAGAGCAATTAGAATCTATTCTCTTTATGAGACCCGATAGAACTTTACCTGGACCAAATTCAATAAATTGATCGTAACCATTTGCAGACATATATTTAATAGTTTCATTCCATTGCACGCATGACATTAGTTGGTCAATAAGCTCATTTTTTATATCTTCGGATGTTGTAAGAGGTTCAGCACGAACATTTCCTATTAATGGAATTTCAGGATCTTTAAAATTTAGAGTTTCAATAAATTCAACTAAACTGTCTCTTGCAGGCTCCATTAATATTGAGTGGAAAGCCCCACCTACACTTAATTTTATAGCCTTTTTTGCACCTCTTGCTTTTGCAAGGTCTACAGCAATAGCAAGTGCATCATTGTCTCCACTGATAATAATTTGTTGCTCGCTATTTATATTTGAAGGATATGTTCCAGCCTCTCTACATACTTCCTCTACTGTCTGAATATCCATTCCTATTAAAGCAACCATTCCGCCCGGGTTTTTATCACAAGCTATTTGCATTAACCTGCCTCTTTCAGAAACAAGCTTAATCGTTTCTTGTATTGATAGAGATTTAGAAGCACAAAGAGAAGTGTATTCTCCTAAGCTATGACCTGCTGTAGCGCTAGGTTCAAAATTTGGATATTTTTCTTTAAATACTGCTAAGCAAGCTAAAGAAGTAGCTGTAATAGCAGGTTGCGCATTTTCAGTTTTATTAAGTTGTTCTTGAGAGCCTGAAAAGATTATGTCAGATAAATTTCTATCAAGAGTTTGATTGACCTCTTTAAATATATTTTTTGCTTCTTCAGAACTTTCATACAAATCAGCTCCCATTCCTACTATTTGGGATCCTTGCCCCGGAAAAACAACAGCTGTATTTTTATCAAATTCAATCATAACTATTTTGTTGCAAAATTAACTTGTTTTTTTTCTAATGTTGGAGAATCTATATAATATTCTGTCTTATAAATACCGCATTTAGGACAAGCATGATGAGGTCTAATTAATACTGGGCATGCAGGACATTTAACTAACTGAGGCGATTTTAGTCCCATATGAGCTCGACCTCTTCGAGTCCTAGCTTTTGAATGTTTTTTCTTTGGTAATGGAGCCATTTTCTTTACTTATATAATTTTTGATAAATGAATTGTACAGATTATATAGATATTTTCAACAAATTTGGCATACTTTTTAACTAAATTGATACTTAGCAGGGGTAAAAATAGGATATTAGTTTAATTTTAAGTTTTATTGTGCAAAGAATTATTGGGATAGATATAGGCCTTAGATTTACAGGATATGGAATAGTAGATTTCATTGGGCAGAAAGAATTAATTGTTGAAGGTGGGGTAATAAAAACAGATTCTTCTGATGATTTACACATTAGGCTAGGCTCAATATTTGAAGATTTAAATCAAATCTATAAGAAGTTTAATCCTCAAATTACATCTATTGAAGATTTGCATTCCAGATATAGAAATTTAAAAACTGCCATAATAATGGGGCATGCTCGAGGTGTTGCATGCGCTGTTTCATCTTTAAACAACACTCCTGTATTTCATTATCAAGCTACCCAAATAAAAAAAATGATCACTGGGTCTGGAAGGGCAGATAAAATGCAGATGATGAAGAGTATGGGGTTAAGATTAAATAAAGGCGTAATAAATAATGAGCATGTAGCAGATGCTTTTGCTGCAGCAATATGCCATAAGATGATGTCGGAATCACCCCAATAACTATAATATTAGATAATGATAAGTTTTTTAACAGGCGAATTACGAAATATTCATAAAGAGAGCTCTTCTATAGAATTAGATGTTGCTGGAGTAGGATATGAAATTGTGCTGCCTGTATTTATTCTAGACTCATTGTTAAATTCTTCATTAGATATTGGTCAGAAGTTGACGCTTGAGATATATTTTCATTCTACTGAAAGGGCACCAAAACCTTTATTAGTCGGGTTCTTTAACCAATTAGAGAAAAGATTTTTCTTAAAAATAATTCAAGTTGAAGGAATTGGGCCATTAAAAGCTGTATCAGCATTAATTTTTCCTGTTTCAGTCATTGCTCAAGCTATTGAAAATGAAGACTCTACTATTCTTAATCAAATGCCAGGCATTGGATCAAGGGCAGCTCAGAAAATGATAGCAACTCTTAAGGGCAAATTAATGGAAATTATAGCTGAGTTAGGATCATCATCACCTTCTTCAGGTCAAGATTACAATATTAGAGATAGTGTACTTGAAATTTTAGTGGGTCTAGGATTTAAAGAGTCTGACGCTTTAATCAAAATAAATCAGGTAATTAAAGAAAATTCAGAAATAAGTGAAAATGTTGAAGATATAATTAGGGAAATATTTAAATCTACAAAAGAAAACTAGAAAACTAAAGATTATGGCAATAGAAAAGATAATTGATAATAATGAAGATAATCATGACGAAAGTAAGAAGATAGAAAAAAATGACGTAGAAGATGTCTCTTCTGATTTAAGACCTAAAATATTAAATGAATATGTTGGTCAAATTAATATAGTCACAAGCCTAAAAACAGCTATTCAGGCCTCAGAGGCTAGAAATGAAGCGATGGATCATGTTTTATTTCATGGCCCCCCAGGTTTAGGTAAAACAACTCTCGCACATGTTATTGCTAAAGAAAAGAATTCGAATTTAGTAGTTACTTCGGGCCCAAGCTTAGAAAAGCCAGCAGACATAGTAGGTTTATTATCAAATCTAGGGGAAGGGGATGTTCTTTTTATAGACGAAATACATAGGATTTCTAAAGGCGTAGAGGAATATTTTTATTCTGCAATGGAAGATTTTAAAGTTGATTTTATTACGGGATCTGGAACTTTTGCTAAAACTTTAACCTTTCCACTGAAGAGATTCACGTTAGTTGGGGCAACTACTAGGGTTGGAATGCTTTCCTCTCCTTTAAGAGACAGATTTGGTTTAACTTATCATTTAGATTTTTATTCTGAAGATGAATTAACTGAGATAGTAAATAGATCTTCAGGAATTTTAGGAGTTTCTATTGAGCAAGAATCTTCAAAAGAAATAGCTATACGCTCCAGAGGCACACCTAGAATAGCCAATAGACTTCTAAGAAGAGTTAGGGACTATCACCAGGTTAATCATAAAGAAAAAAAATTAGATAGAATTATAGCTTCAAATGCAATGGAATTAGAGGGCGTTGATATTAAAGGCTTAGATAGGCTTGATAGACAATATCTTATTACTTTATCAAATAATTATAAGGGAGGGCCTGCTGGAATTGAAGCTTTAGCTGCGACTCTAAATGAAGAGTCCCAAACTTTAGTTGATGTTGTTGAGCCATATTTACTTAAAATTGGATTTATAATAAGAACTCCTTCCGGAAGAAAAATGACACTTGATGGGCTAAGATACTTAGGTGAAGAATCTAGAAAACTTTCTGAAGAAGGTTCTCAGGGTAGTATGTTCTAATTTAAATCGTCAAATGAGGATTCATTGTTGTTCCATAATTTCCAATACAATCCTCTATTTTTCAATAGTTCGTCATGAGAACCCATTTCCTGTATTTCACCTTTATCAAGCACAATGATCTTGTCAGCATTTTTTATAGTTGAGAGTCTGTGAGCTATTATAATTCCTGTTCTATTTTTTAAAACTTCATCTAATGCTTTCTGAATTTGTCTTTCTGTGTAACTATCAATGTAGGATGTTGCTTCATCTAGGATAAATATTCTTGAGTCTAGTAAAATAGCTCTAGCAAAACTTAACAATTGCCTTTGACCAATTGAGATATTGGCTCCTGACTCTTCTAGAATAGTGTCATATCCTTTAGGCAGTGTCATTATAAAATCATGGGAACCAACTACCTTAGAAGCTTCTATTACCTCTTCTCTAGTAGCTATAGCTTTATATTTAATATTATCTTCTACTGTGCCTGAAAAAATTATTGGATCTTGTAGAACCATGCTTATATTGTCACTTAAAGAACTTTGAGTTACTTTTTGTAGATCTTGATCATCAATTAAAATATTGCCATTCTTTATTTCATAAAATCTGTGAATTAAGCTAGCTATGGTTGTTTTTCCAGATCCAGTTGGCCCAACGAGTCCTACAGTTTGATTTTCCTTAATTTCAAAATTTAAATTTTTTAAAATGGGCTCATTATAGTTATATTCAAAATTGACATTATTAAACTTAATTGAACCTTTTTTAACAATTATATCTTTAGCGTCATCAGAATCTTTAATATCTATTGTTATATCGAGCAACTCGAAGATTCTGTGACCTGAAGCCATAGCTCTTTGAAGAGTACTATAATGCATTGTAAGAGCCCTGATTGGATCAAAAAATCTTTGAACATAAAGCAGGAAAGCTATCATGACTCCTATTTCTACAGAACCTCCAGAAACTAGATAGCCACCTAAAACAACAATTAATGACATTGTGAATCCTACTAGTAGTTCTACTGGCGGATGAATTCCAGAACCATATTTAGCAGCGTCATTCATGTCATTAAAATTTTCTCTTACTCTTTCATCAAAACGTTCCTGATTAATTTCTTCCCTAATCATATTTTGAGTAACTCTTATTCCATTAACATGCTCATTTAATACTCCACTGACCACTGAAGAAGATGCTCTAGCTTTTAAAAAAGCTTTCCTTGCTTTTGGTAACCAAAATATTCTTAAGCCTAAAAATACAGGCATAATCATTAGTATTCCTAATGCCATTGGCCAATTTAAAGAAAATATAATTATTGCTATAACTACTAGAGTAAGCATATCTCCTATAGCAAATACACCTGCTTGAAATAATTCTTGTAGAGCTCCAACATCCCCTAGGACACGCGACATTATTGATCCATATTTACTTCTATCTGCCACAGACATTGATAATCTTTGTAAATGGGTAAACATTTCTGATCTGATATCAAATAATATTTTTTCTCCTATTTCTCTAATTATTTTTTGTTGAACGTAATTAGATAAAAAATGCATAATAGAAAACCCAATTAAACAAATGAATAATATGTTTAAAAGGTTCACATTCTTGTCATTGATTGCATTATCAATAGTAAATTTCACCATAAGTGGGACAGATAGAACTGCTATAGTAAATAAGATTACAGATATTACTCCAATAAAGGCTTCTTTCTTGTAAGGCTTTATGTAATTAAAAAATCTTGAAGCTACAGCTCCATCATATGAAGATAATTGTTCTAGATCCTCTTCAATTGCATTTATTACTCTTTTATCTTGTTTTTTTATCTCTGTGGCCATTATTAACTAACCTTTTGAAGTTTTGGGTTTTGCAATTCAAAGATAGTTTTATATATCCCGTCCTTGTTAATTAAATCATTATGCTTTCCTCTATCTACAATTAACCCTTTATCCATAACTAAAATTTCATCACAGTGAGAAATAGTGCTGATTCTTTGAGATATTATTAGAGTAGCTTTTTCTTTTTGCAAAGGGATCAATTTTTCCCTAATAGATTTATCTGTGCCCGTATCAAGAGCGCTAAATGAATCATCAAAAATAAATATATCCGGATTTTTTATAATATTTCTTGCTATCGCTATTCTTTGCTTTTGCCCACCTGAAAGCGAAACTCCAAATTCTCCAACCATAGTTTCATATTTTTCAGGCAAGCTATCTATAAATTCATGAATATCAGCAATTTTTGCTGCTTCTATAATCTTCTCAATATTTAATCCTGGATTTGAATATGCAATATTTTCTTTTAGCGTGCTATTAAATAGAAATGTGTGTTGAGAAACTAACCCAATCCTGCTTCTCAAAGGCTTTAGACTTATTTTCTTTAAAGATGTTTGGTTTATTAGGATGTCTCCTTCAATAACATCATAAAATCTTGGTATTAGATTTGATATTGTAGATTTTCCAGAGCCAGGAGGACCAATTAGTCCAACAATTCTTCCAGGACTTAATTCAAGATTAATTTTATCCACATCATTAGTTTTTGATTTTCTATAATATTTAAAACCTACATCATTAAATGTAACTTTTTTTATGGTGCTAATTTCCTTTTTTTTGCTTTTTGTTGAAATTCTAGGCCTTGAATCTAAAATTTCAAAAAGTCTTAATCCACACGTAATTGCTCTCGCATAAGAATTTACCATTAGTCCAACAATTCTTACTGGTCTTTGGAGCATTCCAAGATATATAAGGCATTGAGTTAGATCTCCTAAGGACATATTTCCATTAATTACTTTATGNCCNCCAACCCAAATTACTAATGCCCAAATNAATAAAAAAAAGAACCCCATTNNGCTTGTTCCAGTTGCATCAACTCTNACNCCCTTAATTGTGTCATCAGTAACATTTTGGTGAGANGAATTGAATTTCTTTATTTCATAATTTTCACCTCCAAATGCTCTAACAACTTTAACTCCAATTAGATTTTCTTGAAGATTTGTATTAAGAACTGAAAACTCTTTTTGAATCCGGTGCCATATTTTTCTTAGCCTTAATCTACTTATTGTTGCAATGCTTGCAACAGGTATAATAAAACCAAATGCAATTAATCCAATTTGCCAATCTGTTCTGAATAATAAATATGATCCGGCAAGCATTAAACTTATTATTTCAAAAGTCCTAAATAATCCTGTAGTTACGAATACTTTTACTCCTTCTATATCCATAATTCCTCTGGACATTAAGTTTCCAGTATGTATCCTGTCATGATATTTATATGTTTGAGATTGAAGCTTTTTATGAAATTTACTTCTTAAGTCTGATGAAATTCTATTAGCAATCTTTTCTCCATTAAATTGTAAAATGAAAGCAAAAATTCCTCTCAAGGCACTTACAGAAATAATTGAAATAGCGAGTATCCAAAGTGAAGAAAAATCATTGGATTCTGAGTTTATTTTTTCATATGCAGTATCAACTGATGTTCCTAATAGGTAAGGCAACCATAATTGAGATGATACTAAGCCAAATACCCCAATAAAACCTAATGTAACTAACTTTTTATGAAATAAGCACATTTTGATGATTCGAATTAAAATTGCTATTTCGCCCATATGTCCTGATAGGTGAAGTGGAGACTCTTTTAATTTAATATTCATTAAATATTTTTGAAAGTTGTTTCAGTAAATCATAATATTTTATATGTAGTAGTAAAAACAATATTTTTTATATGAAAATTAACTTAAAAATTAGAAAAGCTAATAAATTTGATGTTGATAGTTTAAATAAGTTGAATTTAGAATCTTTTAATGAATCTACGATGAAATTAGATTTTTCAAAATTCATAGATAAGAGTAATTACAAGATTATTATAGCCTCTCAGAAAATAAATATAATTGGATATTTACTGACTTTAAGTCATGACAATAATTTATTTGAAATAATATCAATAGCAGTGGATTCATTTTATAAAAGAGAAGGAATAGCATCTAATATGTTGTCCGAGTTTCTTCGTAATAAAAAAGGAAATTCAAAAATTATTTTAGAGGTTGCAAGTAGGAATGAGAGTGCAATAGAACTTTACAAAAGATTTTTTTTTAATATTGATGGCATTAGAAAAAATTACTACAAATATCCGCCCGATGATGCACTGTTAATGTCAAGAATAATATAATTATAAATTCAATCCTGGTTCAGATTCATCATAATTATATTTTTCAGCTTTAGATACATATTCTTTTTCATTATCAGGAACTTCATCATCAGGAAATATGGCATCAACTGGACATACTGGTTCGCATGCTGCACAGTCTATGCATTCTGCAGGGTTAATAAATAAATGATTATCTCCTTTTTTAGAATATATACAATCAACTGGGCAAACGTCTACGCAAGCTCCATCGAGGGACCCAATACACGTAGAGGTAATAACAAAAGTCATTAATCAATTCCTTTCAAATATTAGTAAGCTTATTAGCAACCACTTCCACTTCCACATCCACCTCCGCCACTACCACAAGCACATCCACCACCACATCCACCTCCAGATGGTGATGGCATATTAGGATTAGAAATTACGAAACCTGATCTCTGCATTCCTTCAACATAATCTATATTTGATCCTGAAATTAATGGAGCACTCCCAGAATCAATTAGGACCTTAACTCCATTAGATTCAATTATTGTGTCTGATTCAGATGCGGCATCCTCTAACCCAAATTCATAACCAGCGCCACCATTTTCGCCCATAGCTAGAGTTATTCTTAAATAAGATTCATTATTTCCTTGTTCTTCGAGCACTTCATTTATTTTGGAAGCAGCCGCTTCAGTAAATGAAATTATTTTTTCAGTTGTCATATTTCCTCCAAACAAATCTTTACTTATATATCATTTTACACAATAAATTAAATAAATAGGATAAATTAAATATTAAATTTATAAAATAATTTACAAACGAAATTCGTAGAATATAATAATACTTTATTAATGAAATTATGACATGGATCAGTTAGATAAGAAAATAATAGATATTTTAAAGACGGATGGAAGAATATCCAATGCTCAAGTAGCAAGAAACTTAGGTGTTAGCGAAGGCACAATAAGAAGAAGAATTAAGCGAATGAAATCAGAAGGTATTATTAACGTTTATGCTGTGCCTGATCCTGAAAAAAATGGCTATTTTTCTGAGGCTTTGATAGGTATACAAGTTGATCCTGATAAGATAGATAATGTGGCTACAGAAATCTCAAATCACGAATATACTACCTGGGTTGCCAGAACAACAGGAAGTTATGATATTTTTTCTTGGGTAACATTGAAGTCCAGCGAAGATCTAGGTAAGTTCCTAAGTTACGATTTAGGAAATATAGATGGGGTTAAAAAAACAGAAACCTTTGTAAATTTAAAGGTACTTAAGAGAGGAATTTAAATATGGTTACTCAAATTAAGGGGAACAAATTTTTTGAAAGAATTATTGGAGCTGGATATTTAAGTAAAGAAAATCCATTAATCGATAACTTTGTAAACACTAAATCAAAAATTGCTTCAATATTATTGGTTTCAGGATTTGTATTGATCCAATATTTACTTTCTCAGTTTAAGTTTTTCTTACCTGATAATCCTGTTCCAATTACAATGCAAACATTTGGAATATTAATGCTTGGATCACTTTATGGTTTGAGACTCACTTTAATATCGATAACTATTTATCTTGCATTAGGAATTATAGGTTTGCCAATTTTTCAAGGTCATAATGGTGGCATAGATTATTTCATGGGAGTAACAGGAGGTTACCTAATTGGATTTTTCTTTGCGTCAATTTTAGGCTCATTTTTAAGCACCCGAGGGCTTAGGGCTGGCTTGTCTATTTGGGCAATGCTTTATGCCAATATATTTATTTACATTCCAGCCTTAATATGGCTAACAATCTTTGATTTTTCATGGCCTGAAAATGGAAAACTATTGTCGCAAGCTGTGTATCCGTTTTTAATTGGTGATTTTATTAAGCTTATTTTTGCATCTTTAATAATTAGTTTCTTATGGAAAATTTCAAAGAAAATAAAGTAGTTAAGTAGGAGTTTTTCATTGTACAAGGATCGGGGATGCGGAGAAATAGGAATTGACCAAGAGAATAAAGAAATAACTATAGCAGGTTGGGTAGACTCTTGGAGAGACCATGGATCCCTATTGTTTATTGACTTGAGAGACTCTACAGGAACTGTTCAAGTTGTTTTTGATAAGAGCAAGAGTGATACTAATCATCAAATTGCTTCATCTTTTAGAACAGAATGGGTGATTCAGGTAAAAGGAAAAGTAGAGAAGCGCATAGAAGGAGCAGAAAATCCTAATATCGCTACTGGCTATATTGAAGTTCACGCAAATGAAATTAAAATATTAAATGAGTCAAAAACACCACCTTTTGAGGTGAATTCAAAGAATATAGATGAGACTACAAGATTAAGATATAGATTCCTAGATTTAAGATCGTCAAGAATGCAGAAAAATATTAGGCTAAGGAATGACGTGGTTTTATCAATATGTAATTTCTTGAATGATAAAGATTTTGTACATATCGAAACTCCTATTTTGATAAAAAGTACACCTGAAGGCGCAAGAGACTATGTAGTTCCAAGTAGAGTTCATCCTGGTGAATTTTATGCTTTACCTCAATCTCCGCAGCAGATAAAACAGATGCTTATGACTTCTGGATTTGAAAAATATTATCAAATTGCAAAATGTTTTAGAGATGAAGATTTAAGGGCTGATAGGCAACCTGAACATACTCAATTAGATTTTGAGATGAGTTTTGTTCATCAAGAGGATGTGTTATCAAATTGTGAGGAGTTGTATTATTTTCTTTCTCAGAAATACCAACTCAAAGACATAATATATCCTTTTCCTAGGATTACCTATGAAGAATCTATGGAACGATATGGCACAGATAAGCCTGACACCAGATTTTCATTAGAACTAAAAAATTTAAATGGAATTTTATCTGGAACTGAATTCAGGGTTTTTAATAATGTTTTAGATAGCAATGGGTCTATTAAAGGAATTTCTCTTAAAAATTCAGAATTAATTAAGAGGAGTTATGTAGATGAATTAAATAATTTCGTAATTGAGATGGGTGGTGGTGGAGTAATTCCCATTTCTTTAGAGAATGTCAAAGATATTTCTGAATTAAAAATTCAGAATGTTAAATCTCCTATTGCTAAATTTTTGAATGAAGAACATATTAAAGAAATTTATAAAACATTTAATGCATCTGAGGATGATATTATATTTATTTCTGCTGGTGAAACTAGTAAAGTTAATGAATGCTTAGGCTCTTTAAGAAATAAGCTAGCTAAAGATCTAGGATTGATTGATCAGTCTAAAATTAACTTTCTTTTTGTTACTAACTTCCCACTTTTTGAAATGGATAAAGATTCAGGAAAATGGATTGCAATGCATCATGTATTTTCATCCCCAACAAAAGAAACTGAAGGGTTCCTGGATTCAGATCCTGGTAAAGTGATAGGAAATCTTTTTGACTTAGTTTGCAATGGGGTTGAGTTAGGATCTGGAAGCATAAGAATACATAATAGAAAAATTCAAGAAAAAGTTTTTTCCATAATTGGTTATTCAAGTTCTGAGGTAGAAGAAAGGTTTGGGTCTCTACTTGAAGCATTTGAATATGGAGCCCCTCCTCATGGAGGAATGGGATTAGGTATTGATAGACTTATTGCAATATTTTCTGGTGAAGATTCAATAAGGGATGTAATTTCTTTTCCAAAAACTCAAAGTGCTTCTGATCTATTATGGGGTGCTCCTTCTCTTATTGAAGAAGATCAAAAAAAAGAATTAAATTTAAAAATTATTGATAAAGAAAAGGGATAAAAGTTGAAAATTGATAAAAGTAAAGTTGAAAATCAACAATTGAAACTAACCATTGAAGCTGAGAATAATGAAATAGATAATCATTTAAAAAAGGCTTCTTCTAAATTAAGCAATAGATTAAAAATTCCAGGTTTTAGAAAAGGAAAAGCCCCAATGTCTATTATTGAGCAAATAGTAGGAATAGAAGGGATTGTAGAAGAGTCATTAGAAAATTCGGTTCCTGATTTGGTAAATAAGGCTATACAACAAGAAGATATTGAATTCTTTTCTTCACCAAAAATATCTGTTTTAGATCTTCAGCCTAAATTAAAATTTGAAGCAATAATTGCATTAAAACCAATTACTAAATTATTAAATATTGAAAAAATAAAAATTGATGTAGAGAAAGAAAAAGTATCTTCTAAAGAAGTGAATAAAGTTATTGATGAAATTAGAGATCAAAATGGTACTTGGGCTCCCGTTTCTAGGAAAGCATCTATGGGGGACTTGGTAACAATTGATTTTAAATGTGAGGCAAATGGAGAAGAAATAATGAATCATTCTTCGATAGACTTACTGCTTGATCCAAAATTTGAAGAAAACCTTAAAATGCCAGGATTAATGAAAAGTATTGCAGGGATGGAAATAAATAAAACAAAGAAATTTAATATAGAGCTTCCTGAAGATTATTTAAGTGAAAAATATAGAAATCAAACCGCAGAATATAATGTTAAATTACATGAGATAAAAGAGAAGGAACTTCCTAAAGTTGATGATTCATTTGCGAAAATTGTTGACCCAAATGTTGAAGATTTGAAAGGATTGAAAAAATTAATTAAATCTAATCTTCAAGCCACAGCTGACAATAAATGGGACCAAGATTTATGGGATGAATATATTAAATTGGTTGTTGATTCTTCTCAATTTACCATTGCTGAATTAATGATTGAACAAGAAACGGGTGCTTTAATTGATCAGCAAAAGAAAACAATAGAGAATCAAAAAATTGAATTTGATGAATATCTAAAGCAAATTGATCAAACAGAAGAAACTTTTGAGAAAGAATTAAAGGTAGCAGCAGAAAATAGAATAAAGAGAGCTTTGGCCATTGAAGAGGTAATGTCTCACTATGAGATAGAAGTTCAAGAAACAAAAATTAAAGAAGAGCTTGAAAAATGGAACAAGCAGCAAAATAATTCACAATTTACTGAAGATCAAGTAACTGATGAAATTAAATATTCATTAAGAAGAGAAAAATTATTAGAAAAAATTAAAGATGTTGCATTAAAATCGTAACAATTTAATGTTGACATAGATCATATCAAGTTATAATATATGACTCGAATAAATTATATATTTTTATTTCGTTAATAATTTATGTAAAATCAAATATATGTAAAGAGGATATAATTATGGATTTGCCAAATACTGATTTAACCAAGAATATAATTCCTACTGTTTTTGAATCTGGCGCCAGAGGTGAAAGAGCATTGGATATATATTCTTTATTACTGAAAGAAAGGATTATTTTCTTAGGTACACCAATTAATGACCAAATTGCAAACCTTATAGTTGCCCAATTGCTTTACCTAGCAAGAGAGGATCAAGATAAAGACATAAGTCTATATATTAATTCTCCTGGCGGTATGGTTTATGCTGGTATGGCTATATATGACACAATACAGCATATTCCTTGTGATGTATCCACTATATCTGTTGGGCTATGTGCAAGTTTTGGGACAGTTTTGTTAACTGCTGGCGCTCATGGAAAAAGATTTGCCTTACCTAACTCTACAGTTCATATGCACCAACCTTTGAGTGGTGCTCAAGGACAGGCTTCTGATATTGAAATAGCGGCTAAAGAGGTATTAAGGCTTAAAGATAAATTAACAAAAATAATTTCAAAGCATACTGGTCAAAAAGAGTCTCAAGTTACCAAGGATTCTGACAGAGATATATGGATGGATGCAGAACAGGCAAAAAAATATGGATTGATTGATGAAATCCTTGAGTATCCTGAAGAAAAAAAGTAAACCTAATTTATAAGTAATTAGTTAAGTCTGAAGGAACTCCTCCCTCTAAATTTATTTGATTAGTTGATAGCATCTCTAGGGTCTTGCAAATGAATATTGACTCTAATCCTATAATTTGCTTTCTTATATTTAAAAATTTTTTTTCTTTATCAAGAGTTGAATGATTTATGTCAAAAGAACAATAAGTTAAGCACTTTCCTGAATCTACTTCATCAATTACCTTATGGATCATTAATCCTGATTTATTAGACTTTTCATTAATCAATGTGTTTATTACCTCATCCCATTTGCCTCTAGGCCCGCTTGGCAGAGCTGGGTGGAGATTATAAGTTTCATACCTATTGTGAATTTTTTTAGTTATTAGCATATATCCAACTAATAAAATAAGATCAAAATTAAATTTTGATATTCGACTTAATATTTTGTTTTCGTAATCTAACTTATTTTCTGTAAATTTTTTTGAAGAAATTGTAATTATTGGAATATTGTAGGAATTAATTTCTTCTAAAAATTTATCAGACCCAGAATGCTCACCGTATTTTCTATTACAAAAAATAAACTCTATATTAATTGGTATCTTTTTTGAGATTTCGTTTATTGATTTTACTAAATTTAAAGAGCCTTCTCCTCTTCCTGAGGACATCAAGCCTATTCTTAGAATTCTTTCTTTGTTATTCAGCATTACCAAACTGGTCATCTAGCTCAGCTTTTAGTTCTGATATCTCTAATTCTGTTTCCTTTAATAAATCATTGCATTGTTTTGCTATAGAAATGCCCTCTTTGTATATTTTTTTTGATTCTTCTAATGTAACTTCACCTTCTTCTAATTTTCTTACCAATTCTTCTAATTCTAATATTTTTGATTCAAATGAATTATTTTTAGACAATTTATACCTCCTTATTTTTTATTACTCTTAAAGTTTCAGCCTGAAGCGAACCTTGATTATTAGAAATAATTATATGGTCACCTTTTTTTATTTTATTTATATCTTTTACTAATGAATTATCTTCCTTTTTAGAAGTTAGAAAAAAGCCCCTAGAAAGTGTTTCATCAAAATTTAAATGTTTTAAATTATTTTCTATACTTTGAATGATTAATTTTGAATTAGTTATTTTAGATTCTAGTTGGTTTATTAAAGAACTCCTTAGAGAATCTATTTTTAATTTATAAAATGAAGTATTAGGTTGATAGCTTAAAAGTCTATCAAGAGATATAGAATATTGGTTACCTAAGTTATATATTTTTAAATTAACTTTGCTAAATAATTCATTTAATTTACTATCAATAAATTCCTTAAGCTGCCTTGAGTCTGGTGTTGCTAATTCTGCTGCAACTGAAGGGGTAGGAGCTCTTAAATCAGATACTAAATCAGAAATAGTAAAATCTGTTTCATGCCCTACAGCAGAAATTATTGGTACTGAGCTTGCAAAAATTGATCTAGCCACAATCTCTTCATTGAATGGCCATAAATCTTCAAGTGATCCGCCTCCCCTAGCTAATATTATTAAGTCTAAATTATCTAGTTTATTTAGATCATTTATAGATTTGCTAATTGACTCAGCAGCATCATCTCCTTGAACTCTTGCATCAGCAATAATTATTTTTATTTTTGAATATCTCCTTTTCATTACATTTAAAATATCTTGCAGGACAGATCCTGTTTTAGATGTAACTATTCCTATTACCTTGGGAATTTTAGGAATATCTCTCTTTCTAGATTCCTCAAATAGACCTTGAGCCTCGAGTTCAAGCTTTAATTTATCAAATTTTTGTTGGAGCGTTCCTTCTCCTCTAGGTAATATTGAGTCTGCATAAAATTGAAGATCTCCCCTTGCCTGGTAAATAGATATTTTCCCATTAGCTAAAACACTACTTCCATCGATTAAATGATTTTGTCCGCTTCCTTTTGAAAAAAGGACGCATTTAATTACAGATTCATCATCTTTTAGAGAAAAATAATGATGACCAGCAGGTGATGCATGATGATTGGAGACTTCTCCAACTAATTGAACAGAATTTAAATAGGAATCTTGGTTAAACTTTTTCTGAATATATTTAACTAGATCTGTTACGGTAAGAGTTATATCCAATTTATTTAACTATTATCTCTCTCAATATATTCTTTAGTCCTAGTATCAACTTTGATTTTATCTCCCACTTTTATAAAAAGTGGCACTTGAACATTTAGTCCAGTTGATAATGTTGCTGACTTAGTTACATTTGTAGCTGTATCTCCTTTTATTGCCTCTTCTGATGATTTTACTTCTAGGATAACAGATGCAGGAAGCTCAATACTTATTGGAGAACCTTCATATATTAATAATTCTACATTTTGACCTTCTTCAATGAAGTTAAGAGTATCACCTAAAAAATCATTACTTACAGATATTTGCTCAAATGTATCAGTATCCATAAAAGTAGCATTATCAGATTCTTCAAAAAGAAATTGAAACTCTTGTTTAACTGTCCTTGCAACAGTTAGAGGTCTATTTCCTTGTACTTTTTTTTCTACAATGTTTCCATTTTTAATACTCTTTACTCTTAGTGTTAGGGTAGGAGGTGCCTTAGGAGGTTTTCTGTGTTGCCATTCAACTACTTGATATAGTTCTCCATCTATAATTAATGTCATATTTTTCTTTATTTCACTTGAACTAATAGTCATTAGTATGTCTCCTTTAAAGCGTGACTTAGAAGGTTGTTGCCGTTTTCAGTCATAATTACCATATCCTCAATTCTTATTCCTCCCCAATTTTCTATATAGATACCTGGTTCAATTGTATACACCATTCCAGGCTTTATATTATTTTTACTATTTGGCCCCACGCCAGGATTTTCATGTATTTCAATTCCAACACCATGCCCTAAGCTATGACCAAAGTATTCACCGTAACCTTCAAAAGTAATTATATCTCTTGCAATTTTATCTATCTCTTCTCCTGTCATGTCAGGCTTAGCAGTCTCCATTGAAATTAATTGTGCTTTTAAGACAGTTGTATAAATTTTTTTGAATTTCTCATCAGGGTCTCCAATAAATATTGTCCTTGTAAGATCACTGCAATAACCTTTGTATTTGGCGCCCATATCTATGGTTATTGCCTCATTATCACTGATTAACTTATCGGTAGGTGAATGATGGGGTTTTGATCCATTGATTCCTGAGGCAACTATTGTGTCAAAAGATGGCGATTCAGCACCTAATTCACGCATTTCTTTTTCCATTTCCCATCCAACATCTTTTTCAGTCATTCCGGTTACTATTTTTTTACTTACATTGTTGAAAGCACTATCACTTATATTGATAGTTTTTTGTAATATTTCTGTTTCTTCATCAGATTTAATTATCCTTCCAAGAGTTATTTTCTCAGAAAAATCTTTCCACTTATTTATTTTTTCAGCTTTTTTCTGTAACTGATTAAGTAAATTTACTGAAACATGATCTCCTTCATAACCAATTATCTTAGTTTTAGCTATGTTAGTAGAATTTTTAATCCAATTATCACCTGATTTTAGTTTATATATTTCATAGTCTGGGGACTCTTCTTCGGCTCTTAAAGTATATCTGGAGTCTGTGATTATAATTGCTTTGCTTTCACTAATTAGCAAAAATGCAAAAGTTCCTGTGAATCCGGAGTAATACCTTATATTGTCTTTATTAGAAATAAATAAAGTGTCTATATCTGTCTTCGAAATTTGGTCTCTTAAATAAGAGATTCTAGATTTATATTCCATTATTCTCCATTTGAATTGTTGCAAATATCAGAAAGAGCTTTCATGTAACCATTTATGCCCATTCCAGAAATTTGAGATATACAGTAATTTGGAAATATTGAGTTTCTTCTAAATTCTTCTCTTTTATGTATATCAGAAATATGAACCTCTATAGATAATTTTTCTGAATCAATAAGTGCATCTAGAAGCGGGAAACCAACAGTTGTAAGTCCTCCAGGATTTATAATAATTGCGTGAGCATTTTTATTTTTTTGAATATAATCAATCAAATCTCCTTCATGGTTTGACTGGAAAAACTCAACTTCAAATTGATTATCTAGACTATTTTGTATTAGATATTCATTTAACATCTTTTCCACGTCATGAAGATTTTTGTTTCCATATATTTCAGGATCTCTTGTACCAAGGAGATTTAAATTTGGACCATTAATAACTAGAATTTTTTTCATAATAATCAGAATAATCTAATTTTTTACTTTTGAGAATGACCTAGGATGAGCTTTATTATATATTTCTTTCATTGATTTAGTAGAAACTTGTGTATAGATCTTTGTAGTTTCAGGAGATGAGTGCCCCAGTAACTGTTGTATAACTTTTATATCTGCCCCTCCATCAAGTAAATGGGTAGCGAAACTGTGCCTAAGGCTATGAGTAGATAATTTAGAGTCAAGCCCACTAATCAATAAATATTTTTTTATTATTCTTTGAATAGACCTTGGTGTTAAGCTACCTCCATCCTTATTTTGAAACAATGGATTTGAATTAATAACAATATTTCTTTTGCTGCCAAGCAGATAATTTCTTATTTTCTGTTTAGCTTTATTACTTAATATTACAATTCTCTCTTTATTTCCTTTTCCTAAAACTTTAACTTCTGATTTATTAAAATCAATATCACCTATTTTTATTTTTGATACTTCTCCAACTCTCATTCCTGTTGAATAAATTATTTCAATTAATGCTTCATCTCTTAAATTTTTTTTAGGATGCCTTTCAATCGTTTTTATCAGTGTATTAATTTCATTTTCTGAGAAAATCTTTGGTAATTTCTTTCCTTTTTTTGGCATAGAAAGTAGGCTGGAATGATTCTCTTTTGAGTAATTAAACCTTTCTAAAAATACACAAAAAGATTTTACAGACGATATCTTCCTAATAACACTTGATTGCTTTATTCCTGTATTAATAATGTGAGAAAGCAAAGGCCTTAGGTCTTTTTGTTTTACTGATTTAGCAGGCGATAAATTATTATTTTTACAGTATGAAAAATAATCTATTAAATCGTATAAATAGTTCCTTATTGTGTTTTTAGACAATGATTTTGAATTTAGATATTCCACATACTCATAGACAATAGAATTAATTTTTTTATCTTTAAATATATTTTCAAGTTTTAGAGGTATTTCTTTTGTAATCATCATTAATGAATACTCTAATTAAATTTTTAAATAATTGCTATTGATGTCAGTATGAATTTGTCTAATTTTATGGGCAGCAATTATTATCTGTTTGAGTCATAGATTCTTTTAATTTATCTAGAGCTATTTCTCTTCTTCTTCCTCTTCCGGCCCATGCATCAATATCACCTACTACAGAGTTTTTTGTATCTTTATTAGGACATGCTAGAAAATATTTTCCATCTTTCTTTCTTCTAACTGCACGCATCAAATAATCTCCATTATTCTTATCAGTCTCTCTAATAATTTCTTCTGAAGTTGCAACTAAAAGTGGAGGATCATTTTCAGTGAAATCTTCACCTGTTCTAATATTAATAGCAGGTTTTTTCCTTGAGCAAAGAATAGTAGTTGGTATTAGGTTATAGGGTGACATTGTTGATAAGTCTAAAAAAGAACTTAATTTGTTTGAGTCATACGGATTCCAATCCTCTTCATTAGATTTTTTCACCATATTCTCAACTGGACTCAGCAATGATTCATAAAAATCTTTTGTAAATTTATGTCTATCAAGTTCTCCATTAGAAATTTTATCTAAGTCATCTTCCATTTTTTTTGTGAAGTCGTAATTCATAAAATTATCATTAAAAAAATAATTTAATGAGCCTGAAACTGCATAACCTAAAGGTGACCCCCAAACAGCCCTGTTAATATTAAATACGTATGCTCTATTAGTTATTAAACTAATTGTTGATGCATAAGTACTAGGTCTTCCAATGCCAATTTCTTCCATTTTCTTTATCAAAGAAGCTTGGCTGTACCTTCCAGGACCTTTTGTAAATTTCTGTTCCTTCTCTATTTCTTCAAGGTCTACAGCTTGATTTTCAGCTAGATCTGGAAGTTCGTCATATTTTTCATTAGATTTAATTAGTTTTTTAAATCCATCAAAAACTAATTCATCTGCTTCAGATTTAAATTTATAACCATCTTCTTCAGTTGAAGAAGACGTTATTAATGTAGTTTTTTCAGTCAAGCTGTTTGTCATTTGACTTGCTACAGTACGGTTCCAAATTAGTTGGTAAAGCTTATATTGATATTCATTAAGTAAACTTTTTACTGATTCCGGAGTTCTAGATATAGAAGTAGGCCTAATTGCCTCATGAGCCTCCTGAGCGTTTGCAACTTTAGCTTTAAATATTCTTTTCTCGAAGTATTTATCTCCATAAGAATTTATTATTTGATTATGAATATCTTTCATAGCCTCATTAGATAGTGTAGGAGAATCTGTTCTCATGTACGTAATTAGTCCTTCTTGCCCTTCGATTCCTTCAAATAATTCTTGAGCATTTCTCATTGTGTTTGATGGGCTCATATTCAGTCTAGTTGATGCATCTTGCTGAAGACTGCTTGTAGTATATGGGGCAGATGGCTTTGAGGATCTTTTAGTAACTTTTATTGACTCTATGTTAAATTTACTAGTTTTTATTATATTTTCTATATTTTCAGCTTCAGATACATTATTTATTTTAAAATCTTTTTGGGATACGCTAGGCAATTTAAATAATTGACCTTCATACTTTTTAGAATTAGAAGAAAATGAAGCATTAATATTCCAAAACTCTTCTGGCATAAAAGCATTAATCTCATTTTCTCTATCTGTAACTAGCCCCAAAGTTGGTGATTGGACTCTTCCAGCTGAAAGCGGAGCTAATCTTAGAAAAGAATTTAATTTTTTACTAACTATGAATCCTACCAATCTATCTAGCACTCTTCTAGCAATAAATGCATCTACCATAGGTATATTTACTTTGCCTGCATTCTCCATAGATTTTTTAACAGCAGCTTCAGTAACCTCATGAAATGTGGATCTTTTTATTTTTTCTTCTGGAATGCCACTTTCTACTAAAATTTGCAATACATGGTAAGAAATTCCTTCGCCTTCTCTATCTGGGTCAGATGCTAAATAAACTTTGTCCGCTCGCTTGGCTTCTTTTTTTATTTCATTAATTGTTTTTACTGACCCATAAACAGGTTTCCAGTCAGGGTTAAAATCTTGATCTACTCCGGAAACAGGCCAGCCTGCAGCCCTTTGTTCTTTTGTAGGATAATCTTTTGAAAGCTCCAATATATGACCTTTCGTAGATAGAACTTTAGTGTTGCCTAAAATTTTTGTTAAAGTTTTTGCCTTTGTAGGCGATTCAACTATTACCAAATCTGACAATTTTTCTCCTTTTTTTGGTTGTTCTAATAAAATTTAAACTTATAAATAACTAGTTGTCATACCCCTTTAGGGGTTGACTACTGTTAAAGAAATCAAAACATCCAAAAAAAGAATTTACACTATATTTAATTTAAAATCTAATCAATTTATTAATTAGTTAATTTCAAATTACAAAAATAGTGGCGGAGAGAGGGGGATTCGAACCCCCGGTTCCGATATTACCGGAACACGAGCTTTCCAGGCCCGCCTATTAAACCACTCTAGCATCTCTCCCTTAAAGATTTTATTAGTATTATGAAAGATGTTATTCTACCTCTCTATGAATATACCTCAAGTAAATCAATTAAAATCAAAAGGGATAAAGGTTATTGACCCTCAGACTACATATATTGACCAGTCTGTGAAAATAACTGGTAAAAGCATAATAATTCATCCTAATACGTTTATAACAGGAAGTACTGAAATTAAAGATGAATGCGAAATTGGCCCAAATTCCTTTTTAAGTAATGCAAAAATTGAGAAAAATGTAAAAATTACTTTTTCTCATATTGAAGATAGTCATATTGAAAAAAATTGTATTATTGGCCCATATTCTAGAATTAGAAATAATTCCAAGATAGGTAAAAATGTCTCAATAGGAAATTTTGCTGAAATTAAATCAAGTAATGTAGGTGATAATTCGAACGTAAGGCATTATTCCTATATTGGCGATGCTGATATAGGCAACAATGTAAATATAGGGGCAGGAACTATAACTTGTAATTATGATGGGACAGAAAAGCACCAAACAAAGATTGGAAATAATACATTTATAGGCGCAGGATCTATGTTGATAGCTCCCATAATAATAGGCGTAGGCGCTAAGACCGGAGCAGGATCAGTGGTAACCAAAGATGTTGATGACTTTATAACTGTAGTTGGCAATCCAGCAAAAATAATGGATAATGCATAGACATTTATGACTGAAATTGAAGAACCTGGTCCGACGAGACCGATAAAATTTAATATAAGTAAAATAAGAAAAAGTTACTTTAACTTTTCTGAGGTATTAGTTAGTTGATAACTTTAACTTTTTTCATCATTACTCTAGTATTTCTGACTATTTTTATATTTTTAAATAGTTTTTTTAACAACATTTCAGCTAGATCTTTAATTGTCCCTGATACTGATGATATGGAAGAGTCGGCAAGGAATGCTAAAGACATATCAAAGATATTGATCATAATTAGGCTTACCATATTAATTATCGCTTTGATTAACTCTTCTTTATTGAGTGGCGTATTTATAAGTTATAGTTTATTAAATAATAATTTTTTATTATTTACTTCAAGCCTATTTATCCTTTTTCTATTAATTGGATTAATTTTTATTGCAGCTGAAATGTTTCCATTGAAAATACTTAAAAGATTTGCAATTTTTGCAAAATTGATAAGGCCTGTCTCAATTAAAATCATTAGTATTTTTTCTCGAAATGGAAATGGAAATGGCACTACTGAAATGAATAATGAGAATTCTGATGAAATTGAGGTATTTGAGGCAGCTGGTCTATCTGTTGATCATGAAGAAATGAAAATGATAAAAGGCATATTAAGGATGGATGTAGTTAAAGTTAGAGAAATTATGAAGCCAAGAGTTGACTTGGTAACTATTGAAATAGATTCTGAATTTAATGAATTAGCTGACTTAATCTCAAAAAGTGGATATTCAAAAATTCCTGTAATAGGTGACTCAATTGATGATGTAAAAGGTATAGTTTATGCAAAAGATACTCTAAAAATTAATCTTGAGCATAATGAAGAATTAAAAATTAATGAAATAATAAGACCCGCGATCTATGTGCCTGAATCACAAAATTTGGAGCAACTTCTGTCAGAATTCCAAGACAACAGAACAAGAATAGCAATTGTTATGGATGAACATGGGGGTATATCAGGATTAGTAACTGTAACTGATCTAATAGAAGAGATAGTAGGTGAACTTGTTGATGAATTTGATCAACCTGACCCATCTTTTTACAAGATTAATGAGAATAACCTAATTGTTGATGCAAAAGTATCTATTTCAGATTTAAATGAAGAAATTGGTTCATCTATTCAAATTAATGGTTACGATACAATTGGTGGATTAGTATATAAAGAGTTGGGTAAAATGCCATCAGTTGGGGATCGAGTAAATTTTGAAGGTTTGGAGATAGTAGTACAGTCTACTATCGGTAGAAGGATTGGCAAATTAAGAATAAGAACTATTAATTAGCTTTTAGATCTAGGCAGAATATTATTTAACCTTTCTTGAATTAACTTATTATGATTACATTTCTGGTCTAAATAATCTCTGTGACAAAAAAGAAACAACCCCAAAAAAGGGTTGTTTCTTTTTAAATTATTATTGGCTTATGTTATGGAGCTGCTTGTAACGCAGAACCACCACCAACAACTATCACACCCATAGCAGATCCAGCTTCAAGAGCATGAGCACCAGTAGGCAAGCCTATTGTGCTAACCTGAACTGAGAATGCACCGCCATCGTTAGCTGTAGCAGAACCAATTTCAATTCCACCAGCCTTTATTGTCACTGAACTTCCAGCAGTAAAACCAGCACCAGAAATAGTGGCAGTAGTTCCTGCAACATCAGCTACAACGACTCCAGAAGAACTGGCACTTGCACCTGCTGGTCCAGGGATACCTGGAGCACCTGGAGATCCGTCTTTACCATCTCTACCATCTGCACCATCAGCACCATCTATTCCAGCTGCACCTTGCGGTCCGCTTGCACCTTCAGGTCCTTGCGGTCCTTGGATACCTTGCGGTCCTTGTGGTCCTTGGATCCCTTGAGATCCAGTTAACCCACTACCACAGGCAACTAGGCTAATCATTGCTATTATTGATATTGTAATGAGAAGACCTTTTTTCATTTGGCCTGTCCTCCCTATCGTTTTCGTTTAACTTTCAATATTTAATTTTACCATTATCTCTCTAAAAGCTAAAAAAGAAAACAGTAATAGAAAGCCTTTTTGCTTTATTATTCTAGGTAATCTTAGTCTTGCCCAAACTAAGATGTCAAGTATTTTTGAGCCAAAGTTTTAATTTTTTGAAAAGATTGGTAATATTTCTAATCGCTAGCAATAGTGGTATGCTATGCAAGTTATTAAATAAGTAATACTACAATTTTTTAGATATTAATCGAGAAAAGCAATAAAAGAAGTTATAGTTATAAGGTATTGCCCAAAAATTAAATCATGCAAGAATTAAAAAGTAAAATAGCTAAGGATTTTCAAAATAATAGCAATGATAATGGATCAGCTTCAGTGCAAATCGCATTATTAACCTCAAGAATTCAAGGCTTAATAGAGCACTCAAATGAGCATAAACATGACTATTCTGGCAAGAGAGGCTTAATTTCATTAGTTGAAAAAAGAAGAAAATTGCTGTCTTATCTAAGAAGAAAAGATAATGCAAAATATCAAGAATTAATTGCATCTCTTGGTCTTAGGCGGTAGTTAGTAATTGAATAAGTAAGTATAAAAATAAGAAAGAAAAATAAATGACAAATAAATATGAGTTGGAGTTGGGCGGAAGAGTTTTCGAATTTGAGTTCGGGAAAATAGCTAATCTAGCAGACGGCGCAGTAACAATTAAAGTAGATGATACGGTTTTGTTGGTAACTGCGTGCGCAAGAGACGAAGCGATGGATGTAGACTTCCTTCCTTTAACAGTAGAAGTACAAGAAAAATCTTATGCAGCAGGTAAAATGCCTGGAGGTTTTTTCAAAAGAGAAGGTAGGCCATCTGAGCAAGCCATTCTTAATTGCAGGTTAGTGGATAGACCTCTTAGACCTCTTTTCCCAAAAAACTATCATAATGATACTCAGATAGCTATAACTGTTTTATCTACAGATTTGGAATTTCCATATTCTTCACTAGGTATTTTAGGAGCATCAATGGCGTTGATGGTTTCTAATATTCCATTTAATGAACCAGTTGGAGCATGTGAAATCGGATATGTAGACGGAGAACTTGTAGTTAACCCTACATATGAACAGCTTGAATCAAGTGACTTACAATTAACTGTGGCTGGAACCTCAGAGGCAATTATGATGGTTGAGGCAGGAGCAAATTTTGTATCTGAAGAATTATTATTGGAGGCTTTAGAGTTAGCTCAAGAAAATAACATAAAGATGGCTGAATTGCAGAAAAAAATAGCTCAAGAAATAGCCAAAGATAAGATGGTTGTAGAAGAGAGTGATGCAGAATCTGTTATTACACCTGAACTAATAGAATCATCATCTGTAAAAATTAATGATTTATATGACAAAGGTCTTAGTAAATCTGACCTTTCAGAAGAAAAAAAGAAATTGATTGCTGAATTATCTGAAAAAATAGATAGTGAAGAGGAATCTGATTCGTTAGCTCAGATCAAAGATGAGATTTCATCTTTGGAGAAGGGTATTGTTAGGGATCGTATTATTGAAAAAGGTATCAGGCCTGACAATAGAAAATCTGACCAAATAAGGGACCTTGAATCTGAAGTTGGAGTTTTGCCTAGAGTTCATGGTTCTTCAATCTTTAGAAGAGGTGAGACTCAAGCCCTAGGTACTGTGACTTTAGCTTCTCTAAGCGAGAAACAGAAATTGGATTTTTTATCTCCTATTACAGAGAAGACATTTATGTTGCACTATAATTTTCCTCCATATTCAGTAGGTGAATCAGGGAGATTTATGACAAGCAGAAGAGAGCAGGGGCATGGAGCTTTGGCAGAGAGAGCAATTAAGCCTGTATTGCCTAGCGAAGAAGATTGGCCTTATGCGATGAGAGTAGTATCTGATGTACTAAGTTCAAATGGATCCACATCTATGGCAACAGTTTGTGCAGGCATACTTTCATTAATGGATGGGGGAGTGCCTATTAAAGAAACTGTAGCCGGAATAGCAATGGGATTGATTTTGAATCCTGATGGCAAATATGCAATCTTAACAGACATACAAGGCCTAGAAGATCACTTAGGAGATATGGATTTTAAAGTTGCTGGTTCTCGTTCTGGAGTAACAGCTCTACAGATGGATATTAAAGTTAAAGGGGTAACCCCTCAAATATTAAGTGAAGCCTTAGAGCAGGCAAAGAAAGCTAGATTAGAAATAATTGAACATATGGAATCAACCCTGCCAGAACCTAGGGAAGAAGTAAGTGAGTATGCTCCTAAAACTGTTAAAATTAACATCCCTACAGATAAAATTGGAATGGTTATTGGAAGCGGAGGATCTACAATTAAAGAAATAGTAGCCGAATTTGATGTGACTATGGATATAAATGATGATGGAGAGGTCAGGATTGGCGGAATGTCTTCGGAAAATATAGAAGGTGCAAAAAATAAAGTAGAGCAAATAATTAAGGATGTTGAGGTAGGAGATGTGTACGATGGAAAAGTTGTGAAGTTGATGGATTTTGGCGCTTTTGTGAATATATTGCCTGGTAAAGATGGGTTAGTGCATATTAGTGAGATAAGCGAAGAAAGAGTAGATTCTGTTGAATCAGCCTTAGAAGAAGGTCAGGAAATCAAAGTAATTGTTAAACGAATTGATGATCAAAAAAGAATAGATTTATCAGCTAGAGTAGATGCTTATCTTTCTGGAGAATTATCCTTAGAAGAAGCTAGTAATTCCGATAAAAAAAGAGGCGGAGGCAATAAGTTTAGAGGCAGAGATAGAGGCAGAGATAGAGGTAGAGATTCTAATAGAAAAGAGATAAGGCGAGGTGGGAATAAACCTCCATCTTTGAGAAATTAAGCATTTTAATAATAGAATATTGAAATGATGAATGTACTTATAAATGGTTATTTGGGCAAAATGGGCCAAGCTGTTGTCAAAGCAATTAATGACTCAGATAAATTTAGTTTGGTTTGTTGTGTAGATATAAATTCAGAAGCCTCAGATTCTAATTTTTCTAAATTAAGTGAGGTTAGAGAAGAAATTATTAGAGATACTCATTGTGTGATTGACTTTAGCAATGCTTCTGGTTTTATGGAGTCCGCTGAATTTTCTTTAAACAATGGGATACCATTTGTAAGTGGCTCCACAGGTTACTCTCAAGCAAATTTGAATGATATTAAGCATTTAGCAGGTGAAAAGAAAGTAGGGGTTGCCCTTTGTTCAAATTTTTCTAAAGGAGCTATATTAATGAGCCACATTGGCTCTATTGCAGCAAAATTTTATGAATATGCTGAATTAATTGAGAGCCATCATGAAAATAAAGCTGATGCGCCTAGTGGCACTTCTATATCGATTGCAGGCGCAGTGTCTGATGGAAATCCAGATAGATTTAAAAAGATTGATTCTGAGGTAAATAAGATAAGCAATACTAGAGGTGGGGATGGAGCTGGGGTGAATATTCATAGTTTAAGGCTGCCAGGAATAATAGCTAAGCACGAGTTGATATTTGGTGCAAAAGGTGAGAATTTAACTATAATTCATAATTCTTCTGATAGAGAAAGTTTTATGCCTGGAGTACTCCTTGCCGCGGAGTATGTAGTTAAAAACAATGAATTTATTGTAGGGCTTGAAAATATATTAGGATTATGACTAATAGTAAATTTCCATCAATAGCAATTGTTGGGGCAACTGGTGCGGTTGGCAAAGTCTGCTTAGATATTTTATCAGACAGAAACTATCCTTCTGAGAAAATAAAACTTTTTGCATCCAAGAGATCTATAGGCAAAAGGATATCTTATAAAGGGGATGATTTAATAGTCAACGAAGCAGATAAGAATTCATTTGGCGGATCTAATGTGGTTTTCATATCCGCTGATAGTCAGGTCAGTTTAGATCTTGCGCCAGCAGCAGTTAATAGTGGAGCTCTAGTTATTGATGATGGCTCAGCTTTTAGGATGAAAGAAAATGTCCCTTTAGTTGTTCCAGAAGTTAATGAAGAGGATATTAATTCTCATGAAGGCATTATTTCTATTCCTAATTGCACCACCACCCCTTTAGTTATGGCTCTTAACAATTTAAGGAAATTGTCTAATATAAAAAGAATTCAGGCATCAACATATCAGGCAGTTTCTGGGAGTGGATCCCTTGCTGTTTCTGAATTGAAGCATCAAACTCAAGGCATCCTCAATAATGAAAAGATTTCCAAATCTGTATATCCACATCAAATTGCTTTTTCTTTAATTCCTCAAGTTGATGATTTCTTAAAAGATGGCTACACAAAGGAAGAGCATAAAATGGTTAATGAAACTAGAAAGATAATGCATGATTACAACTTAAATATATCTGTCACATGTGTTAGAGTTCCCATTTTTTATTGTCATTCAGAATCAGTCGCAGTTGATTTTGAGGATGAAATTGATGTTCAAGATATAGTAAATTTATTTTCTAAATCGGATGGCATTAAATTGATAAATGATGGTAAAAATGAAAATTATCCTACGCCTAGCATGGTTGAAGGGCAGGATGATGTTTTTATTGGGAGGATTAGAAAAGATCTTAGCAATAGTAGAGGAATAAATTTTTGGTTAGTATCAGATAATCTAAGAAAAGGAGCAGCTTTGAATGCAGTGCAAATTATGGAATCCGCTATGAAATTAGGTAAAATTCCTAATTTTGTCGGATAACTTTGTTTTCGAGCTCTTGATGTTATATATTCTCTGAAAAGAAAAACTATATTAAAAATGATAACTAATGATAGATTAATAACGGCCATGATTACTCCATTTCAAAGGAATGGAGATGTAGATTTTGATACGGCAAAAAGGCTAGCAATTGCATTATCAAAATCTGGAAGTGATGGGATTTTAATAGGCGGAACAACCGGAGAATCTCCAACTTTGTCAGATGAAGAAAAGTTGAAGTTATTTAAAGAGGTAAAGGAAGCAGTTGGAGATAATGCTAGAGTTATAGCAGGTACTACCGACAACAACAATTCTAAATCTATTGAATTATCAATAGAAGCTCAAAAATTGGGAGTTGATGCTTTGTTACTAACAGTTCCAGCATATAATAAGCCAACTCAGAAAGGCCTCATAGATCATTTTAATAAAATTGCTGATTCTGTTGAGATACCTGGAATTTTGTACAATGTCCCAGGCAGAACATCTCTCAACATGACTGCAGAGACAACCCTAGCCTTATCGTCTCATGAAAATATAGTTGGCATTAAGGAAGCATCTAGCGATTTGGGGCAGATTACAAGAATTATAAGTGAATCTTCAGATACAGGTTTTAGGGTATGGAGTGGAAATGATGATGAAACCTTTTCAATTATGGCCCTGGGTGGTTTTGGGGTTGTAAGTGTAGCTTCTAACATTATTGGAGTTCAGATTAAGAGAATGATAGGTTCAATCTTAGAAGGAAATATAGAATCGGCAGCTAATCATCACAAAGAATTGCTCCCACTTTTTCAAGGGTTATTTTGGATAACAAATCCAATACTGATAAAAAGAGCTTTGAACATGTCTGGATTTAATGTTGGTGGATTGAGGTTGCCTATGAAGGACAGTGGAGAACTTGAAAAAGATTTTTCTGAATTGTTATCTAGATACGATATTGATGTTACCAACAACTAACTGATTGATATTGTTTGGTCTCTTTCAGGGCCTGTTGAAACTATATCAATGTTAACCTTTAGTTCCTTTTTGAGATAACTTAGATAATTTTTAGCATTTTCTGGTAGGTCAGAAGAGTTTTTTATTCCAAAAGTTGATTCATTCCAACCAGGAAAAGTGTCATATCTTGCTCCATTTAAAACATTTATCTCTTCTATTCCATCTAAAACATCAAGTTTCATAATTGCAATTTTATTAAAACCATTTGTCATTATTGAGTGCTTAGCAGACTCAATATCGAACCAACCGCACCTTCTTTCTCTTCCAGTAGTAGTTCCAAATTCGTGACCCTTTTCCAACAAGTGTTTTGCTACAGGATTTGATTTCTGAATTTCTGAAGGAAATGGACCCTCTCCTACGCGAGTTGCGTATGCTTTGAAAATCCCTATAGTATCTCTAATATCTGAAGGCACTAACCCTGTTCCAGTTAATGCCCCTCCGATAGTAGAGTTTGAGGAAGTTACAAATGGATAGGAGCCATGATCTATGTCTAATAATGCGCCTTGAGCACCTTCAAGTAAAACATTTTCATCATGATCCAATAAATCTCTTAATAATTTTTGAGTTGATGTGATGTGACTTCCTAATTTTTCTTCCCATTCTGGCCACTCAGCAATACTTCCCATTCTGTACCCGCTCCGAGCAACTTTATCCATATAGGCTGGGCCTATGCCCCTCCCGGTAGTTCCTATTTTTAAATTACCTCTTGCTTTTTCTTGCTCTGAATCTTTTTCGATATGCCTCGGGAGTATTATGTGAGCTTTATCACTTATCACTAAATTCTTTGAGGACACTTTTATGCCAGAGGCTCTTAATTTATCTATTTCATATATGAGAACTTTTGGATCTATTACACAACCATTGCCGATTATACAAGTAACATTATCATGTAAAATTCCAGATGGAATTAGATGTAACTTGAATTCCCCAAGATCATTAATAACAGTGTGCCCGGCATTGTTGCCTCCAGAAAACCTAACTACAGCTGAATACTTTGAGGCTAGCAGGTCTACTATCTTACCTTTTCCTTCATCTCCCCATTGTCCTCCAATTATTACGTCAGCTGGCACTTTATTGAATATCCTTATACTAAAATTACAACAAATTAGTTTAATTTATTAATACTTTTTAGCCAAGATGAAATAAATTGGGCAAAACTGTTGATATTTTGACCATCTGGGAGTATAGTTCTTTGCTGATCCAATTTTTTGCGGATCCCTGTTTTTGTTAATTTAATAAATCAGGTTTAACAACTGAATAAAAAGCGAATAATTACATCGAGAGATTTCTTGAACAAAGAAGTTTTTCTTGAACAAAAGTTGATTCTCTTAATGG